>CANHDN010000071.1 GCA_947459415.1 Bacteroidota bacterium | reverse complement strand
GGCTAGCTCCAATAACTTTATATTTAATCTGCCCCTTGATACTGAGTTGATGGCCTGCCCTTCTTTACCATAGGGTTGATATTTTAATTCGCCCGTTTTACTATGCATCATGCGGCCATACATGGGTATCGCATCTGCTAATATTTCTTGGTCTAATCCAATTTTTGACAAGGCATTTAATCCCCTTGTAGATAAGGCTAAATTAATAGATCTTCCGGCATAGCCTTTATTTTTACGCATATCTGGTCTGCGTTCAAATAAATTTATTTCGAAGCCTCTTTTAGCTAAATAAATAGCCATTAATGTTCCGCTTAATCCCCCTCCAATGATATTTATTTTTTCTGCCATTACCCTACTTAAATTATGGGCACAAATTACAACGAAAATTTGAATTTAGAATTATGATTTTAGATTCTCCATTCATCTGATTAACGTAAAGTTTAATTATAAGAATAGAGTTGTTATAATTCGTTTTTGTTACAGTGTTTTAATAGGTTTAACTTTGAATTGATGCTAAAATTGTAATTTTTATGTAAAAATGAAAAAAAATTGTAATTTTAAAATTTGTATGAGATATGAATTTTAGTTAGTAAAAAAATCAACCATTAGTTCATAAATTTAGTTAAATCTTATTATTACATTAGCAAGTTATGAAAGATTAAAAATAATGTTGCTAAATTCAACATAACAAATGATAAACAAAAATGAAACAAAAGAATCTACCCAAAGAAAATTGCAATGTAAAACTGTGTGTTAAGTCTAATAATTCTATTTATTATATTGATTTTCAATATATAATACGTTTGACAAGTGATAATAATTACACAAAAATATTTTATCAAAAGTCCATAGATACTATTATATCAATTGTTTGTTCTAAAAATTTGGGGCATTATGAAAATACCTTAGACCAAAGTAAATTTATTAGGGTACACAACAGACACATTGTAAATGCAGCATTCATTTACATGTTTGATAAAGCTGACAATAAATTAGAATTAACTACTGGAGAGTTAATCGAGGTTTCTGTTAGGAAAAAACAAGAAGTTCTTAATAAACTAAATTATAATGAGCCTTTTTCACCTGATTAAAGTAAAGCTTTGGCTTAAGGTGTTTGTTTGGTTTTGGTCTTTTAGTTTGTAAGTAAATAAAATCATGTAATTTTCGCTTGAGGCGTTGCTGCCATCCCAGCCTTGGCCAATAGATTGGGTAAAAAATACTTCTACACCCCAGCGATTATAGATGCGCATTTCCCAAACTTCTATGTTTTTGGCTTTTAAAACGGGAAGGTAAATATCGTTTAATCCATCGCCATTGGGGGAAAATGCATTGGGGAAATAGATATTGTTTCCACACACTTCTTTTACCTCAACAGTTTTGCTTGCCTCGCAGTTTAAAGAATCTGTTATGCGTAATAGGTATTTCTCTGCTTGTGTGCTTATAATTTGTCTGCTTGTTTCTCCATTGGGCAACCACAAATAGGTTTTAAAATCTTTGCCGGCATCGAGTATAATTTGCGAAACATCTGCAAAGCAAACATTGGTATCTGCATAAATAGGAATTTCAACAGGGCTCAAAAAATGAATGTTTACTGTGTCTGTTTGCTGGCAATATGATTGACTTATAGTAACCCAAACTTTACCACCTTGCATTTCTGTTTGGGTAAAGTTTTGTTTGGGCTTTGTGTCTCCATTACTCCATAATAAATTGGCCAAAGAATGGTTTGGGCTGCTTTCTAACTGGAGTTGATTTAGCCCATAACACAAAAAAGTATCTTTAGGCAAACCACTGCTTAAGGGTTCGGTTCTTTTAATATTAAAACTATCTAGCATGTAAACCGTACCACCGTACAACCAACTTTTAATCCATACCCATCCTGTTTGGGTAAACTGCCTCCTTTTATCTTGTTTGTTTCCATCGCTCCATTCAAAACTATCGGCCTGCGCAACAGCATCCAGCCATAACGGTGCATTGCTACACACTAGGGTATCATAGCTGTGAGTGGTATTTTGGGGTATTAAAGAAACATTATCGAAGAAATAAGTAGCTGCTACATCCCATTTAATAATCCAGGGCTCTGGATATCCATAAGAGTTAAAGAATTTGGTTTTTTTATACTCGTTAAAATTACCAAGCGCTATGTAGGCTTCTGTTCCTTTGGCTTCAAAGAGGCCACTAATTTGCATCCAATTTATGGTATCATTTAAATTGCGCAAAGAATCGTTTTGTATTTGGGCATTTTTCACCACATGGGTCATCCATTCTTCTTCCACTATAGGGGCATTGCCAAAATAGGCACCAATACTAGAAATGGTATAAAATCTGCTACTATCATTGCTAGCATGCCAGCTGACATAACCTTCGCTAGCCAAACCACAAGGCGATACAAAAAAGGAGCCCCAATACTGCAGCCTAGCAATTAAGGTACTATTAAGTCTACACTGAATATAAGAAGAACCTAATTTGTCACTACTAAAACGATAGTTAATGCCAGTAACAGCAGACCCCATATACCCATTAGACACTTTACCTACACTATCAATATGCCCATCTTGATATCCCATTAAATTTTGTGGAACTCCAATTCTAATACCACCAAAGTTCAAGTTTGCACAATTATTATAGTATGAAATAGCTCCTGTTCTAAACCAATGTTTCACATTTAAATTGCTATTTGGGTCTATTCTTGGTGTGGTAGGAGGCTCCACATAAGGGCAATTAACATATTCTTCAAAACCAGGATTAGGAACTAAGTTGGGCTGAGCTTGGCACTTATGCAACATGGCATCAATACCTAAAAGTACCCCAAACCATATAACTAATCGCATTAAGTTCATACTCAAAAATAAAGGATAAAAAGTAGAAGGCAATGAGTTTTTCCAAATTGGCTTGTTGCCATATTTTTCTCAAGCAAAAGGACTAATTGGTACAATAAGGACAATTACGACGCGATGCGCTTCCCCATAGTCCTGATAGTCCACATGGTCGTTATTACACCCACCTACATTCACTATCCCCCCAAAAACTAATGCCACGTTTCAAAATACGCTTCCAACGCTACTCCAATCTTAAACACATCTTCAAATGAATTATAGAGTGGCACCGGGCTCATTCTTATCACATCAGGTTCGCGCCAATCTGGTAGAATTCCTTGGGTTTCTAAGAAATCAAATAATTGTTTGCCATTTTCTTTTACAATAATAGATAACTGGCAACCTCTTTGGTTTGGATCTGCCGGAGTAATAATTTGTAAATGCTGAGAAAAAGCTTTCAAAATAAATTCGAGATAGGCCGTTAATAACTCACTCTTTTTACGCAAGTTTTCAATACCTGCTTCAGCAAAAATTTCTAAAGATGCTTTGTGTGCTGCCATGGGTAAAATTTGCGCATTGCTCAATTGCCAACCTGCTGCACCTTGCATCGGTATAAAGCCTTTTTTCATTTGAAAACGCGCCTGCTCATCATGTCCCCACCAGCCTGCAAAACGATTTAATTCTGGTTTATTTGCATGTTTTTCGTGCACAAAAACACCGCTGGTACCACCCGGACCCGAATTTAAATATTTATACGTGCACCACACCGCAAAATCTACCTTCCAATCATGCAATTTTACAGGAATATTTCCGGCTGCATGTGCCAAATCAAAACCTGCTTTGGCACCAACTGAATGTGCTGCCGCAGTGATGGCTTGCATATCAAATAACTGTCCGGTATAATAATTTACACCACCCATCATTACAATGGCTAAGCTGTCTTTATGTTGCTCAATTTCTGCTAAAATATCTTCTGTGCGTAGGGTATGCTCGCCTGCTCTTGGCTTTAATTCTATGATGGCATCTTCTGGGTTCAGACCATGATGTAAGGCTTGCGTTTCCATGGCATACATATCTGAAGGAAATGCGCCAGCTTCCATCATAATTTTGTAACGGGTAGCGGTGGGTTTATAAAAGCTAACCATCATGAGGTGCAAATTGGCAGTAAGGTTATTCATAATAACCACTTCAGAAGGCAAAGCACCCACTATTTTTGCTGCATTTTCTGTTAAAAAATGATGGTAATACAGCCAAGGATTTTTACCTCTAAAATGACCTTCTACACCCAGTTCTGCCCAATCTTTTAGCTCTTGGTCTATCGCTTCTCTCACCCGTTTGGGTTGCAAGCCCAAAGAGTTTCCGCACAGGTAAACACAAGGCTTACCATTATGATTTATTAAGTGAAATTCGTTTCTATATGTTGCTAAAGAATCGTTTGCGTCTAAATCTTTGGCAAATTCTAAACTATTTGTAAACTGCATATCCGTTAATTATAGCGCAATAATACAAAATATTTTGGCTGAAATTCCCGTAAATTACACCCTAAAAATGGAACTTAAAATTGCCACCATTTTTTTTCGAAACCTACATAAATGCCATCTTTTCTTATTTCTACCGGATAGGTATTTACAAAATCTCCTTGCCTGGGTAAACCTTTGCCCGTTTTAACATGATATTGATATCTGTGAATAGGGCAAATAATCATTTCGTCTTCTGTACATTTTCCTAAACCTAGCCTTGCACCTGCGTGTGGGCATGCATCATCTATGGCATAATACCCATCTGGCAATCTTGTGAGACAAATTCGTTTAGTTTCAATTTCTATGGTACGCGCACTGTATATGGCTTGGGGCTCCAAACCATCCTGAGTAAAATCATAAATTTTGTAAAAGCGAAAAGACATTAATCTACTCTTAATTTTTTAATGAACGTTTGTTGATTGGCTTCAATTTTTAGTAGGTACAAACCAGCAGTAGATTGGTTTAATTGGATGTAGGCTTGTTTGTCTGAACCAAACCATTGTTGCAGCAGTTGGCCATTCATAGAATAGATTTCTACCTTATTTAGGTTTTCAGATTCATGGCTAAGCTGAATCCAATTTGTTGCAGGATTTGGAAAAATCAATAAAGCGTTATCCCTATTTTTTGGTTCGGCCAAGGCACTAGGTGTATTGCCTGTTACACTTTTGTAAAGATACCTAGAAACGTATTCAATGGTGGTATCCATATATAATTTATTCGCCTCCGATACGCCTACAAATGGAACATGGGGTGCGCCATTAAAAGTATATAAGCGCGAGTTTAGTCCATAAATTTTTGCTGTAGAATCTACACTAAATCCTCCGCTTAAAAGTGCAACATTGGTTCCAAAAAACTTAAAATAATCTGTTTTGTATGGCACCGTTGCATCGGCAGTACCATGCATATTGCAAATGCTAATGTCCTTGTTATCGCTCATCCAGTTTACATTTCCCATGGCGCCACATAGGTTAATAACGCCCTTTACTTTCCATGAATATCCGGGGTTTCCGCTGTTTCCTTCAACACCTCCTAATACAGAAGTATCTATGTTTACGGTGCTTAATTCAGTGGCTTTATCTAAAAAGGCTAATTGTAATCCAAGCACTCCACCGGCAGAAACTCCGCCTGTATAAATTTGTTCCGGGTTAAACTTAAACTCGTTTCCATTGGCAGCTGTTTTATTCAAAAATCTAATAGCAGCTCTTCCATCTTGAGCACCTCTCCACACCGCTTGCTGAAACTCAATTTCTAAGCTTTTTCCACTCAGAATATCAACTCCTAACCTGTATTGGATCGATGCAACCACATAGCCTTTTTTGGCTAAACGAGTACAGATAGTTTGCATGTCGCTACTGCTTTTATTGCCTTGTAAAAATGAGCCTCCATGGGCTAATACCAAAAGTGGTCTGTTGCTAACAGTATCGTTATGGGGCACATAAATATCCATATAGAGTTCCACACTATCTCCTCTGTAGTCTCTGTTAAATCCATACTTAATATTTTGAATAAGCACCACAGAGTCTGCAATATTTTCCAAATAGCGTTGGGCAAAGGCACCAGAAACAGATAGCATGATGATTGCTCCTAAAAGTATATTTCTTATGTTCATACAATTAATTTTATGATTCGAATATAAGAAAAAAATGAATGAACGCTAATTTGCTCAAAACGCCTAGAATGCTAATTTCAATAAGAAATCTTCACATAACCTATTTCCTAATTGAAACTGTCTACTATGAAATATTTCAAAGCCACATTTTTTATAAAAGGCAAGTGCCCGATTATTTTCTTTCCAAACGCCCAAGAATAAATTTGTTGCATTTTTACTTATTGCTTCATCAATGGCGGCTTGCATTAAAATCTTTGCCATACCCGTGCCATGTGATTCTTTTCGCAGATAAATTTTTTCTAGTTCAATGGATTTACCATTTAATTTTTCAATCTCTTGGTGTTGATCAATGGTTTTGATATAACCCATTGCATCTTTGTCGTTATAAATGATAAAATAGGCTATGTCGGGTTTTTTTAAATTTTTTTTTATTTGCTCAGGTGCATAGGTTTTGCCAATGTAGGCCTGCATATCTTCTTCGGTATTATCAGCTGCAAAGGATTCGTAAAAGGTAGTAGCGCCCAGTTCTGCTAATACTGCATAATGTTTCCATTCACAGCGCACCAATTTAAAAGAGTTTGCCATGTATTAATCTTTTTTAAATGCTAATACCTTGCTCACATAATTGGCTTTTTCCTTCACTTCTTCATAAGTAGGCGCCAATATACTTACATGCCCCATTTTGCGCTTGGGTTTGCTTTCTGTTTTGCCGTATAAGTGCACATAAACGCCAGCAATTTTATTAACTAAATCTAAGTTTTCTAAGTAATAATTACCACTAAAATCATCTGCACCTAATAGGTTTACCATCCCTGCGCATTGCACCAAATCTGTGCTGCCTAGTGGCATGTTTAATAAGATTCTGAGTAATTGCTCATATTGTGAGGTATAACATGCTTCAATGGTGTGGTGGCCACTATTATGAGGCCTGGGAGCAACTTCATTTACGTAGATTTCTCCATCTTTCGCTAAAAATAATTCAACAGCGAATAAACCTGGTCCATTTAATGCCTGAACCAAATTCCTGGCAATTTCTTCTGCTTTTTGTTCAAGTTCAGCGCTTATTCTGGCTGGTGAAAGTAAAACAGTTACCAAATTTGCAATGGGATCAAACTCCATTTCTATGGAAGGGAATGTAACGATGTTGCCTTGTTGATCTCTGGCAACAATCACAGCTAATTCTTTTTCGCAGGCAATAAATTCTTCCAATACACAAGGTTCATCAAAAGGAATAAGGCTTGGGTCAGATAAAATCTCTTGGCTGTTTAAAATAGCCACTCCTTTTCCATCATATCCGCCCTTGCGTGTTTTAGCTACAAATTTGTCTGACCCTAATAATGGAATGAATGGAGCCCATTCTTCTTTACTGTTTACCAAGAAAAACTTGCCTGAAGGAATGCTATTTTTTTGGTAAAATTCTTTCTGTAATCCTTTATCTTGGATTAATTGTAAAATCTTTGGTGAAGGAATAATTTGTTTACCTTCTTGCTCTAATTGAATAAGTACTTCTGTATTTACATGTTCAATTTCATAAGTAAGCACATCACAGGAGGCAGCAAGTTCCCTTATTTTTAACTCATCCATGAGGCTGCCTTTAATAAATTGATTGGCCATGCTGTAACACGGACAATCTTCAGAAGTTTCTAAAATGGCATAATGAACATGATAGCGGGCACTCTCTTCTAACAGCATTCTGCCCAATTGCCCACCGCCTAAAACGCCAATTCTTTTTCTTAATGGATTCATTGGCGCAAAAATCAATTATATTATGAATAAAAAAAACATCTATGGCTGCTAAAAACGCTATTTTCTTTATCGAGGAGCTATTTGATTAAACTTTTGCAATACCGTGTCGTAATATGCCTCATAAATGGGTACTATTTCATGGATATCAAACTTTTTTGCTCTGGCTAATGCTGCGGCTTTAAATTGTTGTAATCTGTTATCATCTGCTAAAATATAAATTGCTTTTTCTGCCATGGTTTTTACATCGCCTACCTCGCATAAATATCCAGTTTCACCCTCCACATTCAGTTCTGGTATTCCACCCGCATTACTAGATATTACAGGCAATTCGCAAGCCATGGCTTCTAGGGCGGCTAATCCAAAACTTTCAGTTTCGCTTGGCATTAGAAATAAATCGCACACAGATAATATTTCTTCTACTTGGTTCTGCTTTCCTAAAAAGGTAATATTGTTACACAAGTGTAATTCCCTGCAAAGTTTTTCTATGTTTACCCTTTCTGGGCCATCGCCAATAAGCAATAATTTAGCGGGCATTACTTTTACAATTTCAGCAAAAACTTTTACGGCATCATCTATGCGTTTTACTTTTCTAAAGTTAGAGGTATGCACAATTAATTTTTCATCGTTTGGTGCAATGGCTTTTTTAAAATGGCCTCTGTCTTGCTTACTGAACCTAGTAAAATCAATAAAATTGGGAATTACTTTGATATCCCTGCTCACTTTAATATGCGTATACGTATCTTGTTTTAGCGATTCTGAAACAGAGGTAACCCCATCCGATTGGTTAATGCTATATCTTACTACGGGCTCAAAACTTGGGTCTTTGCCCACTAAGGTAATATCTGTACCGTGAAGGGTAGTAATTACAGGAATATGAATGCCTTCTGTTGCTAAAATTTGTTTAGCCATAATTGCTGCAGAGGCATGTGGAATAGCATAATGTACATGAAGTATATCTAATTTTTCGAACTTTACCACGTCTACCAAATGGCTAATTAATGCTGTTTCATAAGGTGGAAAATCAAATAATGGATAATTGCTTACATACACTTCATGATAAAATGTGTTCTCTGTAAAAAAGTCTAATCTGGCAGGTTGTTTATAGGTAATAAAATGTACTTTGTGCCCACGTAAGGCCAAGGCTTTTCCTAACTCCGTTGCCACAACGCCACTTCCACCATAGGTAGGGTAACATACTATTCCTATATTCATTTTAGTTTAAATTAAAATCAGAACAAATGAGTGTTCTACTACAAGTAACCCCGTTTATATTCAAAAAGTTTTGGTTTTAACCTATTGTAAGTCTGTATTAAGTCTATACCTGCATACACGGTTGTTTCCTTTGTCGCACACATAAATGGTACGGCTGTTATAACAGATTCCTGTTGGGTTTATCAAATTAAATGGGCCACTACCAGTTCCATTTTCTCCGCTGCCTCCAAAAGATACAATAATTTGTTTTTTAGTAGGGCTATTGGCTGGCGGGTTTACGCCTTCAAAACCATTATTGCTAAAAACAAAAACAGAATCTTTTCTACTATCTGTAATAAATATATATCCAGATGCATCTGGCGCTGCAAAGATGTCTTCGGGTTGCTGAAACCTAAAACTTTCGTACATAAACCGATTGGCTTTACTAAAATCAAAATTTAAAAAACTGCCATTTTCTCCATAGATGGTTCCTTGGTCTGGATCTTCACTCGAAACAATACTTAGGGCTCTGTATTCTAAATTCTGACTTTGATCGCCCAAGCAAATAAACATATTTTTGGAGGTGCTAATTCCAGATAATCGCTGAGGTGGAGCAGCTAATGTGGCAATTCCGCTAATGCCTACACTAGATTTTAAACTAGATTGATTAGGGGTAAGTTGAGAGGTGAATCCAATGTTTTGTCCGGCTGCATTAAACACTAATACCCCATTATCTGGGCGTGCAATACCACCTAATTCGTTTCTTGGCCCAGTACGCGACACATAAAGTGTATTATCGAACAAAGTGGCCAAACCAGTAAATTTAACGGCTATATCATCTTGTCCTCTAAAGGCGGTATTATTTCTACTTTCATCACAAATATAATGCTTCAGCGTATCCAAAAACTGAGGATTCCCAGAGGCTAAATTTTTTAAATGAAAGACAGCTGCTAAATGGGTTGTTTTAGTGGCATCTGTATAGAATCTTCCGGCTATATAAGTATGTAATCTTCTATCTTGTGTAAGGTCTGTGGCGCCCGGTATATTCAGCCTATATACCAATTGTGCTTTTTGATCATACATCAATAGCTCATTATCTTCTAAGATGTTTTCATCATTATCTACAATTACATAGGTAAATTCATCGTAACCTATAAAAACATCTAAGGGATTAGTTACATTATTGATAAAGGGATAAATGGGAACATAACTTACATTGTTTGGAACCAAATTTGGGTCAATGGCCCCTTGTTTAAATACATCATCAACCGTGCTATTTTTTTTATTGCCAATGAGTGAGCAAGCACTATATAACAGCGTGGTGAGTATCACTGCAATTACTGAAGATAATTTATAATTTATCTGATACATACGGATAATGTAATTCTATGAAGGTTCCCTAATCTTGTTTTGCTGCTAAAACCATAATCAAATCTAAAACTACCAAAGTTTCTATTTAAAGCAACGCCTAAGCCAGCAGTTGGAGTTCTTAATGCCTCATCGCCACCAATTTCATATCCACTTCTCACAAACAATAGGTTTTTATACCCATATTCTGAGCCAATGGCGAGTGTTTCGTTATTATCTGTTGGGTGATTAAGTTGCGCGGCCATGGTTAGCACATGAGAAGCGTTGTGGATAGGATCAAAAGCTCCGCCTATTCTAAACGCACTTGGAACTGAAATGGAAGAGAAACTCTGCACCTCTTGCTCACCTGTTAGTTTTAATAAACTTAAAGTTCCACTTGGCGATACATTTACCCCAAAATTGGAAAATGAAACGCCAAATCTGCTATGCATTAAACCAATATGATAGATTAAACCCAAATCAAACAAAACATTATTTATTTGTACATCGGCTATGCCTTCGTGCGCCCATTTTGCATTTACCCCAAAACTAAAATTATCGGTTAAAACTTGAGCGTATGTTAAACCTAATAATACATTGCTTACCAATACATTTCTACCAGTTCCGTAAGGCTGCCATTCGGTGGTTTCTTCCATATCGCCATAATTTAATGACTGAGCCTGAAAACCAAAATAGCGATATTTTCCTGGCCTATAAACCATTCCAAATGCATTACCACGTGCATTTGCGTAATAACGTGTATTTGCAAATTGCACATTAAATCGCCCGGTATCTACTTTGGTAATACCTGCCGGATTCCAAAACATGGCTGAAGCATCATTAGTAATGCCTACTACTGCACCAGACATGGCAGTGCTACGCGCATCGTTGGGTATCTTTAAAAATTGCATTCCGCTGCCACCTGTCCTGGAATTTCCAAAAGTTGGAAGAACCTGTGCTGTTAAACTTGCTGAAAAGCAAATGAATAGATATAAAAATAGCTGCCTTGCCATAGGAGGGCAATCTAGTTGTTTTTTTGAGAAATTCCTAAAAGGCAGTCCAACCTTGTGCTTTAAGTGCATGTTTGTTTCCACTTTTTGTAATTAAATTCATGCCTTCAGATGCTTCTGTTGCGTAACCAATAATGGTAAAATCTGGGTGATTTTCAATTTTTTTATAATCGTTTTGCGAGATGGTAAAGAGTAATTCATAGTCTTCGCCGCCACTTAATGCGCAAAGGGTTGGATCCAAATCTAATTCACGTGCAAAATTATAGGTGCTAGGGTCAATCGGAATTTTTTCTTCATACAGGCTAAATCCAACGGAAGATGCCTTGGCTAAATGGAAACATTCACTAGCCAAACCGTCGCTAATGTCCATCATGGAAGTTGGTTTAATGTCCAAGGTTTTTAATAATTCATATATATCTTTCCTGGCCTCAGGCTTTAATTGACGTTCTATGATATAATCAAATCCGGCGAGGTCTGGCTGAACCGAAGGGTTATCCATATACACGCGTTTTTCTCTTTCTAGCAATTGATAGCCACAATAGGCTCCGCCTAAATCTCCAGTAACCACTAATAAATCATTCGGTTTTGCGCCACTGCGATAAGCAATTTCTTCAGGCTTAGCTTCACCAATGGCACTAACGCTAATCATTAAACCTTGTTTAGAGGTGCTGGTATCGCCACCAATTAAATCTACTTGGTATCGCTCACAGGCTAATTGAATGCCAGCATACAATTCTTCTACTGCCTCCAAAGAAAATCTGCTCGATAGGGCCACTGAAACCGTTACCTGTTTGGGTTTACCATTCATGGCATATATATCGCTTAGGTTTGCCACAATAGCTTTGTAGCCTAAGTGCTTCATCGGAAAATAACTCAAATCAAAATGTACGCCCTCTACCAAAAGATCGGTGCTTACCAAAGTTTGGTAACCTTCAGTTGGCGAAATGACCGCGGCGTCATCCCCAATACCCAATTGGGTATTATTCTGTATACTAAAGTTTTTACTGAGGTGCTCAATTAAGCCAAACTCACCCAAACTGCTAATTTCCGTTCTCGCTGCATTTTCAAACATTTGGCAAATTTAAGCCAATTTTAGGTTCAGACAAGGTTATCTAATTGCAAATTTAAGGATTCGAAGAGTTT
>CANHDN010000070.1 GCA_947459415.1 Bacteroidota bacterium | reverse complement strand
CTGCGAATGCTCCAATAATTGGGGCCTCGCATTACTTTAATGTCTAGGATTTTCATTAGATGAATTTATTAATCATTCACAATATACTGAACCAATTCTAATTTCAAAATTTAGGCATAAAAAAAGCAGCTATTTTTTGAATAGCTGCTCTTAATTTATAATTTAAGACTAGTTAAACTGCTGCAACTGCTAGGAGCACTCCAATTAGTAGAAATATAATTAAAACTTCTAGAATCCCTAAAATTAAGCCAGCTATCGCAAAACCCTTTCCTTTTTGCCCGTTCGAAGTTTTCTTTAATCCAATAATACTTAAAACTATTGCTGCAATTCCAAAAATTATTGGTAAAACAATAAGTCCAACCACACCTAAAACAAAGCCTAGGATGGAGAAAATATCCCAATCTCCATCTGCCTTTTTAAGGTATTTATTTAAAAGACTAGTAATTCTTTGTTTAATAGTTTTCTCTTTACTTACAATTTGGGGATCAGTTGTTGTAATTTCTTCCTTAATGGAAGATACTTGAGCTAACTTAATCTCCTCTTTAATAGTTTGTGGTGCTTGCTCTTTTTTGCTATCATTTTTCACAGGAAATGAGGCATAAGCATTACCACCAAAGAATAAAAAGGCAGCTAAGATGTAAACGAATAGTTTGTTGGTGTTTTTCATGGATAATAGTGTTTATTTGTTTATCAAACAATTATACGAAAGATAGACAATGAAGTTAATTCTAAGTGCACTATTTTTTTTGATTTTCATTCAAAAAGCTACTAGTCAGCAGTCTAAAGATTATGAAATGATGGGTACCCTGCAATTAGCTACCCAAGAGATTATCAGTTTTAAGTTAAAATTTAAAGAGTTGCCCAATGGTATAATTGAAGGAACCAGCTTAACAGATATTTTTGGTTCAGACCAAACAGCCAGTAAAATTAAAGGAAATATAGATTGGAAAAAGCAGCAATTGTCTTTTTACGAAATAGAAAATATTAGTTCTAAATCTAAGGCAGAAAGCGCAACATTTTGCTATTTGCATGTAAGTAATGCGCAAATAAAAATGGTAAAGGGCAAAACGGTAATCCAAGGCGATTTTAAAGGTAAATATAGCAATGGAGCAAGTTGCGTTAATGGCAAATTATATTTAATTGGTTCAGATTACATCAATGCGTTGATTAAAAAGCAAAATAACTTCAGTAAAAATGATTCTTCGGAAAAAGGGCTACAAAAGCAAACGGATACAATAACAAAAGGAGATGATTTTAACAAACTGGCTAAAAAACAATTGGCATTTGATTATAAAAAAGATGCAGATTCACTAAAGTATATACCACAAAAAAACACAGATAAAACAACAAAAGCGGCTGATAATTTTTTGCGAAGCCATGAGGAATTATCCATTAAATGGAAGGGCACAGAAATTATTGTAGAGGTTTGGGATTCTAGGCACCAAGATGGCGATGAAATTGCCATTTATGTGGATGAAAAAAAGGTGATAGATAGATTTGTTATTGAAAAAAAGAAGAAAACCTTGGTTATACCTTTTCCAAACAAACCTGAAGCAATTATTAAAATTTATGGTTTAAGTGAGGGCAAATATAGGCCGTGCACAGCTAACCTAACGTTGAGAGACAACGAAAACGTAACAGATGTAGTTGCTATTATGAAAAAGGGAGAAAATGTGATTGTAAAGCTTAATAGAGAAAACTAAATTATGGGTTTATTACGAGAGTAAGCACAAAAAAAATTATAACAATGAAAAATCAAAAATCAAAAATTACATTATTTTCTTTACTATTCTTTTGCTTTACTATCCAAACTTTTGGACAAAAGGAGAAAAACAAAATTATCGTTCCATTTGACAGCACAACTCAAAAATATACCTATGTAAAGGTTGTAGGTGTCCCTGATAAAACTGTATCTGACTTGTATAAATCTGCCAAGGACTGGATGAAGGTGAAGTATTCAAACGATAAATATCTTATTGACACAGAAAATGAACAACTAAACGATCTTGGCAACTTTACAATCAACGTAGTAAAGAAAACTAGCATGGTAAAAATCCCATTTGTTTACACAGTTATATTTAATGTGAATTTTTTGTTCAAAGAAGGTAAATGCAAGTTTGAGATTACAAACATTAAGCTAAGCCATAATGCTCAAGGAACAACGAGTGAACTGACATTGGAAGGTCTACAAAAACAAATGGAAAGTGTGGGAATGGGTAAAAAAATTTTAAGGATTTTGTTGTTTACGTTTTCAGTGAGATTGATACTAATATGATAAAACTAATTGCAGAAATTGAAAATGGATTGAAGAATGGGACAAAGAACAAATCTGACTGGTAAATTGTAACCTCGATAACGCATCGCAATATTTTTGACAACGGAACAATAAACCAGCCGCCAACACCTCTATTGCGTTGGGCGGGGTGACTTATTTCTATTAACAATATTGTATATAATTAAAGTGCGGTTATTCGTTTCAATTGTAGTGTTAAAAAGCCTGCTCGAACGCAAAGCCGAAAATGGTATTAGCACAAATCCTGCTTGTCCCCTATTAAAAAATGATTTTGAACGGCGAATAAAACAAGACCCAAGTACAGTTGCATAGATAATAACTAAAATAGCAACTACTACCCAGAAGACGGTTGGGAATTGTTAAAAGTGGAGTTTGGAGCTATGAGTTTTTTGTATTGAAAGATTGATTATTCATGATTAAAAACGTTCAAATTTTTATAATTATTTTTTTCCTTTTAGCGATTGAATTTCATCTTTTAATGATTTTATTTCATCCTTATAAATTACGTTTAGTTCTTTAAGCGAATTAATATAATCTTCAAACATATTTCGGGCATCTAAATTTACTTCAAAACCATTAACTGAATTTTCTCGATTATTTTGATTATTTACGAATTTAACGTTTGGAATTCCCTTAAATAATTCTGGAATTTCTACATTTAAAGAGTCAGCAAGTTTTGGAATTTGTTTGGAATTTGGATTTGATTTTTCACTTTCCCAGGAAGAAATAACTGGTTGAGAAACATCCATTAACAAAGCTAATTCTTCTTGTGAAATTCTTTTGCTTTCACGTAATTTTTTGATATTAATTCCGATGCTCATTTGAGGTAGATTAAAAGAATTTATTTAAACGAAATTAAATTATCTTAAATTTATATAAAATCTATTTAACTTACCTATTAAAATTATAAGTCTATTATTTTTTAATGCCTGCAATTCAAATTAGGTTTGTTAAAAAATAATAACAACCATGAAATTAAAAATCAAAATTCTGCTCGCAATTTTAGGATTAGTTAACTTAGCCATTGCGCAAAACTGGGAAACAACAGGAAATACTGTTTCTGCTAATGAAAAGTTAGGAACAACCAACTTTTCTGATTTAAACTTTATCACTAATAATATTCAAAACCTGACCTTGAAAAGTAACGGTTTTTTGGGTCTTGGAATTACTACACCTCGTGCTAAACAGGAAATTTTATATTGTCCTCAAATGGGTTCCCAAGAAAATGGTTTTATTGTTACTAAAAGAAATTGTTTAGGTGCTTCTACCATGGCCAATCCAATTAACTTTGATATAATAGGTGGGGGAATGAAGGAGCCTCTGCCCGATGGAGAATCGCCGGCACCAAGTCCTGATGCTCCATTTGTAGTACCATTTGATTTTTTAACAGGACATTCTACCAATGCAACCAATCCATTATATAATATTAATAAGGCACCCATATTATGGCTTAGAACAGAAGATCCTCAAATTAGTCAATTTTACAATGGCCCAACAAGGTTTGATACTAAAATGATTGTAATGCCAGATGGTAGTACCGGAATTAATATTGCCAATCCAAGAGCAGCTTTAGATGTTAGAGGCAGTCAGTTTCCAAATAGACCCGCCGCTATTTTTGGATCAAGAGCTATTGGAACTGGCGGACCAAACGGTCCAGGTGGATTATTTCAATATTATACCCAACAAATACAAATTGTGCCAATATTGAATGAAAATGGATATAATAGAATAAGCAAAGCTAATGATCAAGGAATGTTTTTTAGTGATGGAAAAGGTTTAGCAGGTGCCAATTTAAATGGTGCTCTTGTTCTTGCCCCTTGGTCTGTAAATAACGACCAATCTGTAGGTGGTATGAGAATGGATAATAAAGGCGATGTTGAATTTCATGGCAAGGTTAAAGCTATTAATATGAAAATAGAGGTAAAGTGGTGGAGTGATTTTGTTTTTAATGAATCCTATTCACTTATGCCAATGAATGAGCTGAGAAACTTCCTAAAAACAAACAAACATCTCCCGGGTGTGCCATCAGAAAAAAGTATGCTTACAAATGGCTTAGATATAGCCGATATGCAAGCTATTCAGCTTCAGAAAATAGAAGAACTTACACTTTATTTATTAGCCCAACAAAAAGAAATAGAGGATTTAAAGGCTGCTTTAAATGAGCTAAAAAATCAAAAATAAATATTTATGTTTGTTTATAACCAAAGCTAAATATCATGGCAAAAAATCACCCTCTTTTTTCACTTTTATGTTTTATCCTAACATTTTGGCTTTTTGCTTCTGGCTGCCGTAAAGATTGTCCGTGCCAAGATCCTTATAATCCAGATTGCGAGAATTACGACCCATGTTATGGCAAAACAAGAATAAACACCAATTTTAGGGTGAGATCTGGTGATAATGGGTTTCCTCCACCAGAAGAATGGTGTGATTTAATACCCTGCGACACACTTAGAGCAAGCAGTGCACGATTTGATATGCCCATTAATAATCCAAGTAATAGCGTTTACTCTTGGCAAGTGGGAACAGAACCCTCCTCAAGAACAGGCAAAGCTATAGAAATAGATTTTAGTGATTATTTGGATGCAGGAAATTACGAAAAGCAAATCCCTATTACCTTGACCATTCGTACACCATTAAATAGCTGTATGACTAACCCAGAAGATACATTTATAAAAGTAAAAAGGGAAATTTTCTTTACCCAAAAAAAACATCATCCTTTTATTTCAGATTCATCATTCTCAATTTTTGAAGGATATTTGATAGATAATCCTAATGAAGTTTTTAGAGTAAGAACAGCAGGTGATAACGAAGAATGGTTCAGAAAACTAAGAACTTTTGGCAATAGAAGATTTCTTATAGGTTTTCCTTTTGCTGATACTATTTTAATGCCATGGGATATTTTTGTTAAAAATCAGTGTGGTAATTTTAAGCATTGGAGAGAAGTAACTATAAGCTATCAAAATCCTCAAATGTTTGTGTTATTGAATGAATATTCACATGGGCTTATGCAACAAGATTATTATTATTTAGGGGGGAAAGATTACTTATTTCGGCTAGAATTTCATAATCAAGGCAAGGTTTTTATTCGAAATTTCAGATGTAAAAAAATTCAATAATTAAAAAATTTAACACAAGAGTATTTTATGAAACAATATATATTCCTAATAATATGCCTACTTTCGATAGGTAAAATATATTCACAAAACTGTACCACGAATACTAGTAATTGTGAAAATGGGAATGCGGTAAAAACCAATCCTACTAATCCTTCAAATGCTAACTGTCCAAGCCAGCGAAATAATTTTGATTGGAGGGTACAAAGAACAGATTTTTTACCCGAAGATTACATAGTATATGGGCCTGGAACCATTTATAAAGAAATTCAAAATCCTTTTACTGGGCCGACGGGAGCACCGCATGCAGGAACAGTAACCAATCAAAGAGCTAGCAATTACCAACCTGAAGACGGGTGGGAACTGCTTAAAGTGGAGTTTGGCATTAAAGGAAATGTAAACATTAATAATGATCCTAATTTTCTCCCCAATCAACCAACAAATTATACTAAACCCAAATTACCTTATATGATTTTATATAATAAATATTCGGGAACTATGCGGTTTTTTGGTTCTTTATTAGATGCTAATAGTGATTATGAAACTTTAGAAATTATCTTAACCATTCCCTCTAAAGATGCCAAATATCTGCCTAACAATTCCAATGATAACCCTATTGATTATAATGAGAATTTAAAATCAACAAATTTATTAAGTATTCAAGGTGAAAGTGTGCAACCACTAGATCAAGAAACCGATGAGGCTAGTATTTCTATTTTTATCAAATTTAGAAACAATGAGGCTGAGTTTTTTTGGTTTGATTTACCAGTTGCTTATGATCCCTGTATTTGTAACAACAAAGTTCAATTAGATGTTGCTTTTAGATTTACACAAACTGCCCAAATTGCATTGAACCAAGTTGTTGAAAACGGGATAAAAAATGTAAGTAAGTCTAGTTCTTCTGGCAATGCTGATTATGCGAGAATGGTATTTGGAAGAATTTTAGCAGCAGGAGTTTCTGGAGCTTTAGCTATTAAAACTGGAGGAGCTATTGTAAATTATAAGGCATTTATTGATTTAATTGATGTAGTAAAAGATCATCCAAGTAGAGCAAATAATCAAACTGAAAAAGACAACCTTAATAAATTAAAAAACTATTTAACTTGTTCAGAAAAAATGTTTTCAGTCGTTAATGGGAGTTTTAAAGATATTACAGGAACTGATGCAAAAAAGCAAATTGCAGCTGGACAAAAAATATTAGATGCTAACACAACCTTTTTATCATCTCTAGTTAAAGGTTGTAATACAGCAGATAATGCAGCGACAGGCACAACCAATGCACTTGATTTCAGTGGAACTTTCACTAGAAGTCCAATGATTGGTGGTTCAGAGATTTTCTTGGCTATGCCTGGATCTAATTGGAGCAATATTAACTTATTGCCTAAAGATTATGTTTCCAACAATACTATTGTACCATCTTACCCAACGTATAATGAAAGATTAGGCACATTCGCACTTTTGAAAACGCCAAAAATACATGCTCATATTCTAAAGGAAACTATAATTGAAGATAATAGTATTCCAATCATTAAAGCAACAGGCAGAACTGTATGTAATCTTAAGGTAACAGATGATTTAATTTATTGCTTTAACCCTAAGCTCAATGTAGACTATGGAAATACAAAAATTTATTGCAGAATTGTTCTAAGGGAAATTGAAGATGTGGAATTTGTAAATGGGAACAATTTTAAATTTGAAACTAAGCACCAGTCTTGTTCAACAATTCTTAGAAATAACTTTAATCTTGAGAATAAATTTTTCAAAAAAACACCCAATTCATTATATGGTTTGTCTTCAACATTTGTTGATATAAATCAGTTTAAAAATATGCCTTTAACTTTTTCATTAACCACAAATAATATCTCAAATTTAAGCAGCATTGATTCTAAAATTATTGCAAATACATTTATTCAATTTAAAATTTTATTAACTTCATTTGATGAAGTTAATAACAAGCCTATTACAGCATATCATTTATTTACCTATCCCCTTAATATATTTATGACAGAATATTTAGAACCTCATTTAATTGACCCGAATTGGGATTGTGCTGGTTATAATGATTTCATTAATAATACCTTTATTCCCGGAATTCAAAATACATTTACTTCTAGTGTTCCCACTATGATATTTGAAAATAAAGAGTATAATTCAGATGTGGTTTTCAATATGAATCAAATTTTTTTATATGATGGAATAGTAACTATTAAAGCTAAACTTTCTAGCGCGAATGGAGTGAAGGTAAAAATATATTCAACAATAGGATTTGAATTAGAAGTTGGTGCTGAAATATCGCCGGATATTGAACTTATTGTAGGCTTACCATTAGAAGTAATTCCACAACCTGCTCAAACCTACACCCAAGTTGCCTCTTTTTGCGACGACCCAAATAAGTATAAGGCAAGTCAGTTTTCTAGTTTAGCAAAAGCCCAAGAAAAATTAGAGTACGAGCGAAGGGCCGAACAAGAAGCCATTCAAAAAGCTAAATTTAACTTTCGTATCCATCCTAACCCCTCTGATGGTATTTTTAATATAAGCTTTATAGAGGCACAAGAAGAACCAACCAATTTAAATATAATAGATATCTCTGGCAAAACAGTGTACACACAAGTTTTAGAACCTAGGCAAATTAATTATAACTTACAGCTTACAAGCCTTGCAGCAGGTGTTTACTTTGTTAATATCATAGGTTCAAAAAATAGCAGTACACAGAAAATTGTTATACAAAAATAAGCAACTAGGTTCTAGTTGTTTGTTTCTTAATAATAAGTATAAAACTTATATTTTTTCTTATTTAAGTGTACTTACTTTTATTCGAAATATGGCAAAGGTTTTTGATGCCGAATGCAAAGGAGAAAAATTAGAAAAGCATTTAAAAATTTATGTCGCGGGAGTAATTTTGCTTTCATGCTTTCATGCTATAAATGAACTAAAAAATCAAAAATAAATAGGTATGTTTGTTTACAACCTAAGCTAAATATCTTGGCAAAAAATCACCCTCTTCTTACACTTTTATGTTTTATCCTAACATTTTGGCTTTTTGCTTCGGGCTGCCGTAAAGATTGTCCCTGCCAAGATCCTTATAATCCAGATTGCGAAAACTACGACCCATGTTATGGCAAAAAAACCATTAATACCTTTTTTTAAAGTGCGCCAGGGAGATAGAGGATTTAAGCCACCTGAGGCTTGGTGCCAACTCATACCCTGCGACACATTTAACACTAGCAGTGTGCGTTTTGATGCACCCGATGAAAACCCAGCCAATAGCACTTATGAGTGGCAAATAGGCACAGAAGTAAACCCCAGAAAAGGAAAGGGATTAGAAATAGGTTTTGGCGATTACTTGCGTGATAATGGTTGGGAGAGATGGATACCGATAAAACTTACCATTCGTACGCCACTTAATTCTTGTCTAACTAACCTTAGAGATACACTTGTAACTGTTGAGAGGAAATTATTTTTTACGGAGAAACGAATTGCAGGTCTATTTATAGGAATTACTGAAAGAGAAGAAAAATTTGTAGGTACATTAAATGGTGTTCCCAATTCTGAAATTAAACTTATACAGAAAAGATCAGGAAGCTTTATAGGGTATACTACACCAATTTATTTAATGATTGGCTTACCTCATATAGATACGCTTGCATTCCCGTCTAAATGCAGTTGGTTTGAAAGTTGTGAATCATTCCTGCAAATTCGTGTAATACATCTTACATACCAAAGCTGTATGGAAGATGTATCGTATCACTTTTCTGGATATAATAGCCTTTTTTCTCCTGACAGGAAAAAGTTGGAACTAGACTTAACATTTGATCCGCCAGGGGGAAGAAAGCAATTCAATTTTAAGGGAACTTTAGCTCCGTAAAATAAATTAAAATAATCACAAAAATGAAACAAATAATAACACAACTAATGATTTTTGCATTCATATATACAAGTGTAAATGCACAAGATTGCCCACCACAGAATGTAGGCAAAACACCAGATCAATATAAAGCTTTAATTAAGGCTTATTGTGAAGATGGGAATGGGATTAACACGAATCCTACCAATCTCCAAAATCCTGCTTGCCCCCAATTAAAAAATGATTTTGAATGGCGAATATAACATGACCCGAGTACAGCTGCATAGATAATAACTAAAATAGCAACTACTACCCAGAAGACGGTTGGGAATTGTTAAAAGTGTAGCTTGGAGCTTTCAGTAATTGCATCATCTGCTTTTCCATATTGTACCTCACCCCAATTTCTATTCTTTAAAGTTTGCTTTTTGTGTTTAATCCCTAACCAAATTATTATTTAAATTTACCAAATACTCATTACCACTTGGATATAACCTAATAATAGCTAACTTCACATTTCTAAAATTGCTTTGTTATGAAAAGATTTAGATTGCTTTTATCTCTATTATCTGGCTTGATGCTCATTTTTTCATCCTGTACCTTCCAAAAGCGCTTGCATAACCGCGGGTTTCATATAGACTGGAGCGCCAGAACGAGCAAAGAAGTGGACAAAACGCCCGCTAAACAAAAACAGAGCGCCGAAGCTACGCAAGCCACAAATAAGGAAATGGCCGCCAATGATTCTTTGCTTGCCCTCAGTAAAGAGGCTATTGGGTCTGAACCTAATCAGGAGGTTTGGGCTAGCAGTAATGAGCAAGGAAACAGCATTGTGCAGGTGCCTGTTGTAAACATCTTTCAAAAAGAAATAAAAGCTAAAAAGGAACAGCTTAAATTAATGGCTAAACCGCTCAACAAAAAACAGGAAAAAGACATTGATATTTTAAGTATAATTGGTTTATTGCTAGGTGTTATGAGCATGGCCAGTGTAGTTTTGCTATTTATTACCGAATTTGAATTATTGGTTTTATTCTCTATTTTACTGGCTATTTTATCAATTGTATTAAGTGCTATTTCTTTAAAGCGAATAAAAAATAATCCCAAAAAGTGGATGGGCAAAGGCATAGCCTTGGCCGGAATTTTTGCAGGCTCAATTACTTTTTTGTTTTGGATATTTTTTTCCTTTTTGATATTATTATTTTTCTTGGCTTATTTTTAAAATTGTAAATAACCTATTTATACTATTGGCTAACATGGCTAAGTGCTGCACAATTAAGGCAATAAAATTTGCCTAATTATAGGCTAGGCTTATCTTCGCAAACCATTAAATAAGGTAAGTATTGGAAAAGCAAAAAGGAAAACTCATCTCCATTGGTGGAGCAGAGGATAAAGGAACAGATTTAGAACATGGTTTTGTACAACGGAATCGCTTAAATTTTTTTGAATTAGGCATATTAAAACGGATTGTAAATGAGGTAGGAGGAACCCAAAAACGCATAGAAGTGATTACCACAGCTTCCTCTATACCCGATGAAGTGGGTGAAAATTATCTGGATGCCTTTGGCAAAATAGGTTGTAACAATATTGGCGTGCTGTCTATTAGAAATCGTCAGGAAGCAGCCAATCAAGAATATATTGATAGAATTAAGGCATGCGACGGAGTAATGTTCAGCGGTGGCGATCAACTTCGCTTAACCTCTATTTTTGGAGGAACAGAGATTTATCAAATCTTGCATGATAGACTAAACAATGAGGCTTCTTTTATTATTGCTGGCACCAGTGCCGGTGCCATGGCCATGAGCAATACCATGATTTACCAAGGAAAAAGTGATTTAGCACACCTAAAAGGTGAGGTAAAAATTACTACGGGATTAGCTTTTGTGGCCAATGTAATCATCGATTCACATTTTGATAAACGGGGTAGGTTCAATCGTTTGGCTCAGGCAGTAGCTAGTAACCCACAATGCACGGGTATTGGTTTGGGCGAAGACACAGGTGTAGTTATTACAAACGATAACCAATTAGAAGTGGTAGGAAGCGGTGCCGTTGTTATTGTAGATGGAAAAGATATTCAACACTCTAATATTACCGATATTTCTGAGGGTGCACCTATTTCCATTGAAGGGCTCAAGGTAAACATATTAGTAAAAGGGAACGGCTACCTGTTAAAAGAAAGATTATTTCAACAAGTAGCCGCTTCACCAGTTGTTAATTAGTTCCAACCTCCGCCCAAAGTTTTGTATAAATTAACGCGGGTTTGTAATTGTTTTTTACGCACATTAACCAATTCTAGCCTGGCTTTTAAAGAGCTGTTTTGGGCTATTAAAACTTCTAAATACGTGGCAGAACCTGTCATGTATAAATCTTTGGCAATTTCTGTGGCCTGAACCAATGCCTTTACTTCTTGGTTTTTATGCTGATGTACTTGCTCTAAATTGCGCATGCCTGATAACGCATTGCTAACCTCCACGTATGCATCTAAAATGGCTTTTTGGTAATTGTACAAGGCTTCAATTTGGTTGGCATTGGCCACTTTAAACTGCGATTTTATAGCACTTCTATTAATTAAAGGAGCGGTTAAATTGCCAATTAAGGCATAAGCAAAAGATTCTGGGTTAAGAAAAAACTGGGTAGAGAATGCCTGAAATCCAACGTTTCCACTAATGTTAAACGAAGGATAAAAGGCGGCATTGGCCGCTTTTAAATTGAGTTTGGCTGCTTTAACTTGTAAGGCTGCTTCCCGCAAATCTGGTCGGTTCCTGAGTAAATCGGAAGGCAAGCCGCTGTTTAAAAACTGAACACTGTCTTTTAAAAACGCATTTCTATCTCGGTTTATGGTTTGCGGATAGCGGCCCAATAAGGCATGAATAAAGTTTTCTTGCATCACAATTTGCTGTTTTACTTCCATCTCTAATGCAAGCGAATTTTGGTACTGTGCCTCAAATTGTTTTACAGCTAATTCTGTGGCTGCTGCTGCTTCTTTCTGAACCTTTATTATTTCGTAAGCCTCCTTTTCAATTTTACTGGCTGCACGCACAATTTCTAGCTCATTATCTAGTGCCAACAAATTGTAATAAGCATTAGCAACTTCGGCAATTAATTGGGTTTGCAACAAATTCTGACCTTCTCTACTAGCTAAATAACGCAGTGCTGCTGCCTTCTTTCTGTTCCTCAGTTTCCCCCAAACATCAACTTCCCAATTGGTTTGAAAACCCATGTAATAATCGGGTAAATGCGTGGGCACAATTTGG
>CANHDN010000069.1 GCA_947459415.1 Bacteroidota bacterium | reverse complement strand
TTAGAAAAGATATTGGGGTTGCCATTCACAAAGCACTTCGATTATCTTTCAAACATCAAGGTCAAGCGAAAAATGAATTAAGCTTATTAAAACAAAATTTTGATTCACTAAACCAAGAGCGCTATAATTCCTTTTTACACAGCGAAAGCAATGAAAATGCGCTTAAAATCACTGAGGTAAAACCTAGTTTTAGTAAGGATTCTGCATTGGTTGATGGCAGAGAAGTGCTGGTTGCTTATTTCGATTCATTATTAAGCAAAGATCCTCGAGTGATGGCTTTTGGAGAAGATGTTGGTAAAATTGGGGATGTAAACCAAGGTTTTGCCGGACTACAAGACAAACATGGCGAAGGAAGAGTATTCGACACCGGAATCAGAGAACTTACCATTATAGGGCAAGGTATCGGTGCGGCCATGCGAGGATTAAGACCGATTGCAGAAATTCAATACTTAGACTATTTATTATATGGCTTACAACCATTAAGCGATGACATTGCAACCTTACAATATAGAACCAAGGGCGGCCAAAAAGCTCCCTTAATTGTTCGCACACGCGGACACAGATTAGAAGGCATTTGGCATTCAGGCTCACCAATAGGCATGATATTGCACTCATTAAGGGGAATGTACGTATTAACACCAAGAAATATGGTACAAGCAGCAGGAATGTATCAAACATTAATGTGTTCAGATGAACCGGCACTTATGATAGAATGCTTAAATGGTTATCGCATAAAAGAGAAAATGCCAGATAATTTAGGTGAATATACTATTCCATTAGGCATGCCTGAAATACTTGCCGAAGGAACAGATATTACAGTTGTATCTTACGGTTCAACTTTAAGAATTGTAGAAGATGCCGCACAGATGTTATCTGAGGTAGGCATAAGCCTTGAAATCATTGATGCACAAACCTTACTACCTTTCGATGTTCATCATATGATTGGACAATCTCTTCAAAAGACCAATAAACTTGCAGTTATAGATGAGGATGTACCAGGAGGTGCAAGTGCTTATATCTTACAACAAATTTTAGAACAACAAGGTGGCTATTTTAAATTAGATGCACAACCAATTACCATTACAGCCAAGGCACACAGACCTGCCTATGGAACAGATGGAGATTATTTCAGCAAACCCAATGCAGAGGAAATATATGACAACTTATTGCTGTTAATGCAGGAATATGAACCAGAAAGGTTTTAAAAAATAAACATAAAAAAAGCGGCTTACTTTAAAAGAAGCCGCTTTTTTTATGGGTTGTAATTTATCTACGCTTAGTGCTTTACTATAATGCGTTTATGCGCTATACCTAAATCTGTTTTTACCTGCATGATGTATACGCCATCTGTTAAATGGGCAAGCGCGATTTCAGCAGTATCATAAGCTTGTAAAACTATTTTACCTTGCATATCAGTAAGAATAACTGATTCAATATTAGCAAGTGCTTCAATGTACAATTTCTCACTAGCAGGGTTAGGGAATACATTTAAACTGAGCGCATAAATTGATTCATTCATCCCAACCAACCTGGTTTTGTATACTTTAATGAGCCTTTCCTGAACAGACAATTTTGTCACGGTATTAAAGTTTGCCACCATTCTTACTTTTAAGTAAACGGTATCGCCTTCACCTAACCAAGGAACTAAAGCTCCAATTTGACCAAAACTGATGCTGCCCGTGGTATCCACTCCACCATTATTGGTTGAGAACAAGGCCAGTGGAACAGAAAAATCTCCATTGGATTCATCTATTAATATTCCATATCTAACCGTTCCTACCCCACGTACTATTTTTGCAGCCAGACATCCAACATTTAATTGCCTAGCAGTATCTACATTTACCTCAACTGGCGCGAACAATACGGGGTCAATCAACGCAAAATTTGCGATAGTATCACCTGTATTCAAAGAAATATCTGCAATTCTTCTAGGAACAACTGAATAACCATTAAAAGCAAAAGGTGCATTAAAAGAAGTACTTTGTTGTGAACCAATACCCGTTACAGAGAATTCTCCACTTGGAACTGCCCTACCTGCTAAACCAGAAGTTGAATATACTCTTATTCTTACGGTATCTCCAGTATAATTATTCTGAGCAATGATAGTTCCGTTTGTAGGCCAAGTTGTGATCGCAGATAGTAATGTTACCCTGTCAAAAATAATTAAATCATTCTCAGTATTCTCGCCTGGGACTGTAAATGATTTGGGCTTCTGAATATTTTTACCCGAACCCAATAATACAATGGTATCTAAGGTACTAATGGTAGCTAATCCATTAACTTGAGTTACAATTCCTGAAACTCCGATACTATCTCCTTCTTTCACGGTGTACCCGAAATTTTTATTAGTCTGTAAAACAGATATACCACCCGTAATATCACGTATTACAAATTGAACACCAGTTGTACGATTATTCCCTCCATATACCACTCCCAAGAAGCTTCCTCGTTTACCAGTAGAATCTATCACTCCGCTTGTTGTATTTGTTGTTACATAGGGCCCAATATAATTTACAGAAGCAGGCGGCAAGGGGCTAGCTATAGCAGTGTTTGGCCTGCTATACACAGAATCTGTTTGGCGAACACTATAGACCAAAACATGATAATTAGTACCAAATACCAAGTTATTAATAATGACAGAATTTCCTGTTCCTCTATAAACACAAAATGCATCATTATCATTTTCATAACGTGTACCTGACCCAAAATTTTGATTAGCCGTGTAACGGAATACACTTCGGGTTGGATTGCCTGCCGTAATGGCTGAATTCGCTTTCAAAAATATAATGGTGGTATGGGTTCCATTCACATAATTAGCCGGCTTTACCCATGAAACCGTAATACTCGTACTTCCTGCACCTGCAGCTATTACACTAGTGTTGGTATCTACCATGGTGCGATTATTAATAATATTCGGCAATGAATAATAACCAGAATCAGACCTTACAGCAAATGCAACTAAATAATATCTTGAGTTAATTACTAAATTAGAGACATTTACAGAATTTGCATCTCCTCTGTATATACATTTGGCTTGAGTGTCATATTCAAATCCGGTTCCACCGCCAAAAACAGAATCTGCCAAATAGGTATTTGGATTTTGTGAAGGTGCACCAAAAACTAAATTCATGGTGTCTTTACGCATAAATACCAAGATATCGTGTGTGCTATTATTATATCCGGCCGGCTTCGTCCACCTCACGGAAGAGTTATTCTCTAACCTACCCGTAAAATTGAATTGCGTTACTGGTGGCGGACCATTTGATAAAGTAAAACCGTTTACATTACTTCCGTTATTATACACAGAATCCAACACATTGGCTCCTAATAGATAAGCATAATATCTTGTTCCAGGTTTTAAGCCAGAAACATTCACAAAGGTGGTATCTCCATTAAATACACATTTAGCATTGACATCATTCTGATAAGTGCTTCCTGTTCCGTTAAAATTTGTATCTGGAAAGTATAAATATGGATTCGCATTATTTACTCCAACAGTAATTGCAGCCAACTCTTTCACAAATACCACCGTGGTATGATTAGCCACATTATAATTTGGATTTCTTGTCCAGTTTAAACGGATTGAATTAGTTGATGTTGCTGTAAATTGAAATCCGAATGCTTGCCCAGGAGCAGTTGAGGTAGTAATAAAAGACGCAGATATGGTTGAATCAGAATAAAGTGAATCACCTGAAGAAATACAAAATCCCATGGCAATATATCTGGTTTGAGATTGCAAGCCAGTTACATCAACAAAATTACCATCACCATTGTATACACATTTCGCAGTATCATATTCAAATGCGGTTCCATTACCTGCAAAATTACTATCTGCTTGGTAATAGGCTGCGGAACGAACTGGATCATTAGCCGAAATGCTGGTACCTCTCTTTAAAAATATGAGGACGGTATGTAAATTATTTTTATAATTAGTGGGCTTTGTAAATTGTAAACGAGCAGAATTTGAAGTGATGTTACCAGCAAAAATAAACTGTAATCTACCCGGCCTATTGGTTGTTACAGCATTTAAATCTGCCCAAGTTTGCCCAATTCTTATTCCATCAATTTTAACTCCCGGAGAGCTAGTTGCCGTACCTTGACGTAACCCAACAATTCCAAAATTTGTCATGTCTTGAGTTCCTACACTTGTAGCCACAGCAGTTGGCGTGCTTGGTTCAGTAGCTGGGAAACCAGAAGTAAACTGATACATGGTTACTAAGTCATTGGTTGCAGAACCACCGGTAAATACATATTTTGCTACCACTAAAGATACCGTTCCGATTGGAAAAGAATCTACTGCATAAACAGGTGCGTCATTTCCTTTACTAATTCCCAATCTATAAAACCCAGTACCAGCCTGTCTTACGTATAAACGTGCAAAATAGTTAGTAATATTAGTAGAAGTAAACAAACCAAAAAAATAATCACCGGTACGCGCCGTGTCTGGTCTTATCATTAGTGAATAATAAATTGATCCAGTGTTGTAAGCACTTCCAAGTTGTTTGTAATAATCACGACCATTGCTTTGTAAATAAGCTGCATTTCCAACTCCAGAGAGCACATATCCCGTGTAAGTTAATCCTGGAGAATCAACCAATGCGTTGGTACCCGGACCACCGCCATTTTGCGTCCAAGTATTAACATTTAATGATTGACCATTAACATATTCAAAGTCTTCTGTAAATAATTGCTGTGCATTACTTAAGATACCCAAGAACGCGAAAGTGAATAGTAACAAAACTTTTTTCATACTGTAGAATTTGTATCGCAATGTAATAAGTTGACAAACAGAAATCTAATATTATTAAAAAAAAATGTTAATTTTATACATTTTTAATATTTTTTTAAGTAAAATGGAGGTATTTCGGCCTATACAATTCGCCTCATTAAAATCACCTTAATAAACAAAAAATAAAAAGTTAAACATGAAAAAGAATGAGGCAATTAAATTTCTTGAAATTAACCTATTTTCACCACCGAATTTAACATGGCAACAAAACAATATAAATTATTGAGGCTCTTACTGAACCTTATATTTTTAGCCTCACCCATTTGGATGATGGCGCAACAAAATGCCTCTTTGAGTGGCAAGGTGATTGATAAAAAGGATCAAAGTGAACTCATTGGAGTAACTGTTTTAATTAAAGGAACTTCTAATGGAACATCTACCGATGCCAATGGAAAATTTATTTTAAAAAATATTAAACCCGGTGAATACAATATTGAAATTTCATATATCGGTTACAAAAAAATTATTCAAACTGGCATTAAATTAAAAGCTGGCGAAACAAAAGATTTAGGCACCTTTCAAATGTTGGAAGCTACTGCTAATATAGATGAGGTGGTGGTTTTAGGTAAAAAACCGCTGGTTGATATTGAAAAGGGACAAAGTATAAACACCATCAATCAAGAAAATATTGAATTGGCTCCTGCCAGGCAATTGCAGGCAATAATAAACACGCAACCAGGAGTAATTCAATCTCCAGCAGGAGTTAGTATCAGAGGAAGTAGAACCTATGAAACAGGCACATATATTGATGGGGTTTCTGTTACAGACCCCATGGCCGGAACAGGGTTTGGACTAGATATTGGCGCCAATGCCATTGGAGAAATTGATATTACCACAGGTGGAATTGGCGCAGAAATTGGAGATGCCACAGCTGGTGTGGTAAGTGCCAGGACTAAAACCGCTGGCAATAACTTTGAAATTTCTGCGAATTACAAACGAGATAATTTTGGTTTCAACAAAGATTGGATTAGCTCTTGGAACAGCCAAGTGGCCGAGTTAAATATTGGATCACCCATTTTCAAAGAAAAATTAGCTAGTCGACTAAAAGCAAATATGGCTCTTAGAGCTGCTTTTACAGACGAATTTTATAAAAATCCTGCGAATCAAATTTCATCTTCCTTGCTAAAGGAGCAAGATCTAAAATCTTTAAATTGGACCCCATTTCAAGATAATCGGTGGAGTGGCTTTTTCAAATTAAGCTATGATTTTAAAAAAGGTAAAATATTAACGGCCTCTGTACTCAGAAGTATTACTGTTAATCAAGATGTTAATATGCTCAGGATTTTTGGAAATGATGCACCATTCCAGCCCGGATTTCAATTTAATTTTAGCAGGCAGATGGACAATGCAAACACTTTCACCCATCAATCTTACCTGCATATGGTGAATTTTAAGCATTCAATTAACAAGCGCTTAAGTTACAACGCAACCCTAAGCAGACTATTTGTTGAATTGCGCGCCGATGCCAACGGCAGAAATTGGCGACCAACGAATGTAGACCAAATTTTTGACGCCGAATCAATCAATCAATTTCCAACTGAAGTTTTCCCACCAACCGCATCTGATAGCGTAGTCTTCATCAATCCTCCATCTGGCTTTGTAAACAACAATGGAATTGCATCTCTTTGGCATCACCATTATCTCGAAGAATATGTAGCCAAAGCAACTGGCAATTATTTTAGTAAAAATTCACTCAACAAATTAACCTTCGGGTTTGAATTAAAGTTCCAAGAAATGCTTTGGATTGATATCGTGCGCCCATGGATTGGCGCTCCGATTCAATTGGCTGATGGCACTTATTCCCAAACATTTAGATTAGGACAACAAAGCGACCTATGGAAAGTAAATCCTCGCCGTGGAGGATTCTTTCTGAGCGACCAAATTAAATACAAAGGACTCATTGCAAATATTGGTGGAAGATTTGAATACTGGGCACCTGGTAAATTTATAGATGATGCAATCAATGATCCTAAATCACCAATTCTAAGCGAGGTCCGAAGAGATTATTTAAATAGTTCTACTCAAATTGGCGAATTAAGATACAAATTCAGATTCTTGCCTAAGATAAATGCAACCTTTCCGATTGCAGAAAACAAAATGTTGTATTTTAATTATGGACACACTACCATTTTACCCCATCCAAGTTTTATTTATCCTGGCTTGAACCCATTTTACCAAGATCGTTCGACCCTGTCTCGCGTAGGAAATCCAAACTTAAATCCTGAAGTTGACATCAGCTATGAATTAGGTCTTAAATTTCAATTAACTGGAAATGATGCATTAAACTTTTCTGCTTTTTTCAAAGACAAGTATGATTTCGTTACCACCACCTCTATCATTATTAAAGACGTTACTGGCAGAGAAATAAGTAGAACAATGCGTATCAATTCAGACTATGCAAGAACAAGAGGTGTAGAAATAAATTATATCAAACGCATTGGCAATTTTTATCAAGGTCAGGCATCATTCACCTATATGGTTAGCACAGGGCAATCTGCATCAGCTAACGAGGCTTTAAAAGATATTTTAGCAACTGGAAACGTTGAAGACACCAAAGAATATTACCTACCATGGGATGTACCCTTTGACTTTAAAACCAATCATGTTTTTAAAATCGATAAAAAAGGTGGATTATTTGGCTATGCCTGGTTAAATAACATGAGTTTTTATTTTGAAACTGTTTGGCGCTCTGGGGTCAGATATACTCCCTTTATATTTGATAGAATTGACCCAAACACGCAGAGACCTATTTACGTTCAAGATCAAGATCCAAATGCCAGATGGAGTGGAATTGGCAGCAATTGGTTTTGGGCTGATTTCACCTATAGCAAATGGTGGAAAACCAGCAAAAGAACCATTGGTTTCAATATTCAAATCACCAATATCTTTAATAACCAAAACGCATCAATCATAAATCCAGTAACAGGCAGGGCATATGCCCCGGGAGATAATGTTCCAGATAATTGGGTTGACCCAAGATTCATAGACCCTCGTCTCGGCAATGTTGGTCCACCGCCTACCAATCCAGCTAGATTTTTGCAACAGAGACATATTATGCTTGGATTGAGTGTTAAGTTTTAAGTGTTAAGTTTTAAGTGTTAAGTGCTGGCAAAACAATTTCTAAATTATTTTCCTTTTATTTGTATTGCTTTTAAGTGTAAAAGCAAAAATTTATAACCAAACATATGAAAAAAATCTTTTACCTATTACTCTTTATCAGTACTAGAACATTGAATGCGCAAACTCACTTAATGGACAATTTTAATTATGGTGCAAATGATAGTTTGATTGGCGTTAATTACAATAACGGATGGCTATTAGCTAGTTCAACCATTAATCCATTGCGTGCAAACACCTCAGGACTCACCTTTACCGGTTACAATGGATCTGGTATTGGAAATTCGGTTAACATGTTGAACAATGGACAAGACGCCTACAAAGGGTTTAGTAATGGGCACTCTTATTCAAGTGGTTCTGTTTTTGTCTCTTTCATGGCAAACGTAAGTGCAGCTCAAGCAACTGGAGATTATTTCTTTGCTTTATTACCAAACACATCCACCACTGCTTTTTCTGCGAGAACTTATATCAGATTAAGTTCTCCTGGTTACTTTAGGGTTGCTATCATGAGGGGCTCAACCGCATCTGAAACTACTGTATACTCTTCAGATTCATTTGCATTAAATTCAACCCACTTATTTGTTGCGAAATACACTTTCAATTCAAACTCTTTGGTTGATGATTCAGTTAGGTTATATGTTTTCAGTTCAAGCATACCGGCAACTGAACCAACAAACGCTGTTTGTGCGGCGCTCGGAGGAACAACTCCAGATCTTCCAAATGTAGCCAGAGTAGTATTGAGACAAGGCTCAGCATCGGCTGCAGCAACGCTACTATTAGATGGAATAAGGGTTTCTAATTCATGGGCAAATGGGCCATTGCCTGTATCATTACATTCATTTACTGGCACAACTACTGAAAATGGGAACCTACTCAATTGGATCACAAGTAGCGAACAAAACAATAAAGGATTCGAAATTGAAAGAAGCGAAAATGCAATAGATTTTGAAACCATCGCATTTATAAAGGGTGCTGGCAACAGTCAAACATTTATTAAGTATCAACACTTAGACCAAACAGCCCATTCAACAAGTAATTTCTACCGCCTAAAACAACTAGATTTTGATGGCAAAAGTACCTACTCAGAAATGATCTCAATCAGTTCAGAAATCAATGAAGTAGCTGTTAGTCCGAATCCTTTTAACAATAAGATCACCCTTCAATCTAATCAATCAAACAAAATTATTTCTGCAGAGGTTATAGATATTACCGGTAAAACTAAAATTTCAATACAAGGTGAGGTAAATGGAAATATTGAAATAGATACCCAACATTTAAACAATGGAGTTTATTTCCTTCGCGTTACAGATGGAGGTACAACACAAGTTAATCGCATTATAAAAAATTAGTTTTTCATCGTAAGACAAAAAAAGCTCCATAAGTTATGGAGCTTTTTTTTTGTTTATCCCGCTTTATCAATAGGCATTGCTTTGTTCCGTACCCGTTTAGGTATTACCTTTGAAGAATGAATGAACTGATAAACAAATCTTCTTCGTATTATATTTCACTTGAAAATGAATATGGTGCACACAATTATCACCCCCTTTCGGTTGTATTAGAAAAAGGTGAGGGTATTTTTGTTTGGGATGTAGAAGGAAAAAAATATTACGACTTCCTATCTGCCTATAGCGCTGTAAACCAAGGACATTGTCATCCCCGTATAATTAATGCATTAATTAATCAAGCGAGCAAACTTACCCTAACAAGCAGGGCATTTCACAACAATTTATTGGGTGAATATGAAAAATACATTTGTGAATATTTTGGTTTCGATAAAGTTTTACCCATGAATACGGGTGTTGAAGGTGGAGAAACAGCAATAAAACTTGCCAGAAGATGGGCCTATGACGTAAAAAAAGTAAACGAGAACCAAGCACATATTTTATTTGTTGAAGGAAATTTCTGGGGCAGAACAATGGCTGCCATTAGCTCCAGCAACGATCCAAGTAGCTATGATAGATTCGGACCATTTATGCCTGGGTTTAGCCTCATACCATACAATGATTTAAACGCTTTAGAAGAGGCGTTTAAAGCCAACCCAAACATCGCAGCTTTTATGTTTGAACCCATTCAAGGCGAGGCAGGAGTGGTGGTGCCAACTGAAGGATATTTAGCTGGTGTGAGGGAATTATGCAGCAAATACAATGTTTTAATGATTGCAGACGAGGTACAAACAGGCTTATGCAGAACAGGCAACATGCTTGCCTGCGATTATGAGCAGGTAAAACCAGATCTTTTAATTTTAGGAAAAGCACTTTCTGGAGGAACCATACCGGTTTCTGCGGTTTTAGCAAATAATGAGGTAATGCTCACTATAAAACCAGGAGAGCATGGCTCTACCTATGGAGGAAACCCTCTGGCCTGTGCAGTTGCCATGGAAGCCCTTAAAGTGCTTAAAGAAGAAAACCTAGCTGAAAACGCCTATAAAATGGGTGAAATTTTCAGAGTTAATATGCTCAAATTAAAAGATAAATCAGCACTCATTACAGAAGTGCGTGGTAAAGGTTTATTAAATGCGATTGTTATTAAACCTTTTGGGAATGGGAAAACAGCTTATGATGTTTGCAAAGCATTAAAAGAAAATGGTTTATTAGCCAAGCAAACCCATGGCGACATCATTAGATTTGCCCCGCCACTTGTAATCACAGAACAACATGTAAACGAGGCATGTAATATTATTGAGCGAACTATTCTTGATTTATAGCAAGATTTAATTTAACCAATAAATTAATATTTGATAAATTATACGATTTAAGTTTTTAGTTAAACATTCTTTCAAATTAAATTAATTTTTTACTTACAATTCGTCTCGAAAAGATTTGTAAATTGAATAGAAATATTGAAATCCTTGTAAGTAAAAATCAACAAATGGCGTTTGCTATTTAAAATAATTAAACCTTACTTTGACTATAATCTATACAATAAATCATGAAATCAGACATTGAAATTGCTCGTGAAGTAAAACTTGAACCCATTCAAAACATTGCTACTAAAATTGGTGTGAACCAAGATCAATTAGAACAATATGGTAAGTATAAGGCCAAGTTAAGTTATGAGATGGATGAGGAAAAAATTGCAAAAAGCAATTTGATTCTAGTTACTGCAACTACTCCTAATAAAAGTGGGTCAGGGAAAACTACCACTTCAGTAGCTTTGGCTCAGGGTTTAAATAAAATTGGTAAAAAAGCAATTGTGGCACTGCGGGAACCTAGTTTAGGGCCTGTATTTGGCATGAAGGGTGGTGCTGCGGGAGGCGGATATTCGCAGGTATTACCTATGGAAGATATTAATCTTCACTTTACAGGAGATTTTCATGCGATTACATCTGCAAATAATACCTTGGCAGCATTGATAGATAATTATCAATATTTTAATAAAAATAACCCAAGTGGATTAAAACAAATTGTATGGCGCAGGGTATTAGATGTAAACGATAGAAGTCTCCGATACATGCTCAGTGGACTTCATGGAAGTAGCAATGGAATTCCTACAGAGACTGGATTTGATATTACACCAGCTAGTGAAATTATGGCCATTTTCTGTTTAGCTACTTCTATGGAAGATTTGCGAAATCGCATTGAAAAAATCTTGATTGGTTATAAATATGATGGCACTCCATTTTATGTAAAAGATTTGGGTGTTGTTGGAGCCATTGTAACGCTATTGAAGGACGCTGTTAATCCAAACTTGGTTCAAACCATTGAAGGTGGCGCAGCTTTTATACATGGTGGACCATTTGCAAATATTGCGCATGGTTGTAATAGTATTATGGCAACCAAAGCAGCCATGCAATACGGAGAATATGCAATTACCGAAGCTGGATTTGGTAGCGATTTAGGCGGAGAAAAATTCTTAAATATAAAGTGTAGAGCGGCCGGAATTGCACCTAAAGCCGCTGTGTTAGTTACCACCACTCAATCTATCAAACTTCATGGGAAAGTAGATGAAAAGTTAATTAAACAGCCAAACCTAGAGGGTCTTAAATTGGGTATTAAAAATGTAGAACGCCACATTGAAAATTTGCAGCAATTTGGTCAGACTGTGGTATTAGCCCTAAATAAATTTGGGTTTGATAGCGAAGAAGAAATCAATTTCATTGCCAATTGGTGCAGAGAAAAAGGTGCTCATTTTGCTATTAATGAAGGATTTGCAAAAGGTGGAGATGGCGCTGTAGAATTAGCCAAAAAAGTGGTGGAAATCGTAGAAAACAATCCATCTAAACCCATTGTGCATACCTATGAAATGACAGATACAATTGAAGAAAAAATTAATAAGGTTGTCGCCAAAATATATAAAGGTAATAGCGTAACATTTAGCAAAAATGCTAAAACTGCACTTAAGAAAATTAAAGAATTAGGTGGAGATTCTATGCCTGTTTGTATAGCTAAAACACAATTTAGCTTCACAGATAATGCTGCCTTGTTGGGAGCTGCAGAGGGCTTTAACATCCATATAGAAAACCTAGTTTTAAATAATGGTGCAGGTTTTGTGGTGGCAGTAGCGGGAGAAATTATGCGAATGCCAGGGCTGCCTAAAGAACCAGCAGCGAATTTGATAGATTACGTAAATGGAGAAATTATAAATCTATCATAAAAAATTGGATTTCAACAAGTTAAATTAGCATCATTTTCAGAATAGTTTCTTTTAGTCAAAATGAATGAATCTTGCAACAAAAAAATGAAGATAATATACAAAAACTTGAAAATTAATAATTTAAAATTTACACGTAAAAATAGTGAAAAATCCTTTTGTGAGTAAGGGTTGAGGGATTCCATTTAAGTATAATTTTTAAAAATTCAAAATTTTTTTTACAAAATTTAAAACCAGTTTCATGAGTTTTTGTTAAACTTGTTGTAACAAATATTAAACAAAACACAAATGGAACATTTAAAAATCGCTAGCGATAATTATGTGGCATTCACATTTTT
>CANHDN010000068.1 GCA_947459415.1 Bacteroidota bacterium | reverse complement strand
TTGGATCAATATTCCCTTGTATATTTTGGCGGAAATTGCCATTGCAGCTACAGATTTAGCTGAAATTATTGGCATGGCAATCGGTTTAAACCTATTGTTTGATTTGCCGCTTATGTATGGAGTGTTGATTACTGTTTTAGATACTTTTTTGTTATTGTTTTTAATTAATAAGGGTATCAGAAAAATTGAACTTTTTATTTTTAGTTTGGTTAGCATTATTGGCTTATCATTTTTAATGGAAATGTTTATCGTAAAGCCTGAAGTAAATAAATTACTTGATGGTTTTATTCCAAGTGCATTAAGTGGTGAAGCCTTATATATCGCAATTGGAATAATTGGTGCTACCATTATGCCGCATAATTTATACTTACATTCCTCCTTGGTTCAAACCAGGAAGATCAAACGAAATAACGAAGGAATTAAACGTGCAATTAAGTTCAATTTTTTTGACTCGGCTATCGCGCTTAATGCTGCATTTTTTGTAAATGCGGCTATTTTAATTTTAGCCGCTGCAGCTTTTCATAAAAATGGATTTAATGAGGTAGCAGATATTACAGATGCCCATGAGTTATTGCGCGGTATTTTTGGTGATTTGGCACCTACTTTGTTTGCGATAGCGCTCATTGCAGCTGGTCAATCCTCCACAATTACTGGAACATTGGCTGGTCAAATAGTGATGGAAGGCTATTTAAATTTAAGAATTAGTCCATGGATTAGAAGGTTGATAACTCGTGTCATAGCAGTAGCACCAGCCGTTTTCACCCTTGCCTATTTTGGGGAGGAGAAAATTGGTGAATTATTGATTTTTAGTCAAGTAATTTTAAGCTTACAATTAGGTTTTGCGGTTATACCCTTGATACATTTTACAAGCAGCAAAAAGCTCATGGGTGATTTTGTAAATAAAAAATGGGTAGTACTATTAGCTTGGGTTTCTGCGATATTAATTGTCGGTTTAAATGTAAAATTGGTAGGAGAAGAATTAACTAATTTTTTATCTTCAGACTATGCAAATTATAACTGGTTAAAAGGCATTGTCTTTTTATTATTATCGTATGTGGCGTTTTTGTTATTGTATGTAACTATCAGTCCGTTTTTAAACAAAACGAGGGATAAACGAATGATTCCACACACCCCAATAAAACCTTTGTCTTTAACCCGGGCGGATGCCTATCAAAGAATTGGAATAGCCATAGATTTTAGCAGCATGGATGAGGTGAGTATACAGCATGCGCTCAGTGCAGGTAACAAAGATGCTCATTATTTTTTGTTTCATATTGTAGAATCTGCCGCAGCTACCAGACATGGTGAAGAGGTAATGGATATAGAAACTAAGCAGGATATTGCTTGGATTACTGCCTACACGAATGATTTAAAAACAGCTGGCTATAGCGTAAGTTTTGAAATGGAATATGGAAATAGAGCTGCAAATATTGCTGCATTAGCCATTAAAAATAATATTGAATTATTGGTAATGGGCGCCCATGGACATGCCGGATTAAAAGATATATTATTTGGGTCAACCGTGGAATCTGTGAGGCATAAATTAAATATACCTGTATTGGTTGTGAGATAATATGAAAATAGTTTACAAAGAAGGTGACGAAAAAAAATTTGAGGTTATAGTCAGTGATAAAGATACAGCAACCTTTGAACAAGGAATGGTACATCCTGTATATGCCACTTTTGCATTGGGAAGAGATGCCGAATGGTGTTGTCGATTATTTGTCTTAGATATGAAAGAATCTGATGAAGAAGGTATCGGTACTTCACTCTCTATTAATCATATAGGTCCGGCCTTACTGGGGGAAAAAGTTCAATTTAAAGCATGGATTCAATCGGTAGAAAAAAATCAAATAATATGCAAGTATGAGGCTAGGGTTGGAGAAAGACTTGTTGCAATCGGAGAGCAGGGACAAAAAATTGTAAAGAAAGAGCGATTAGAAAAAATGTTTAAAGACATATCCTTACTGAATACCTAAATTTGCATTTCGATAAAATCTACATGTCAAAAATTAAAGAAATTAATATAGTTAATAAGAAAGCAGGCTTTGAATATATCCTGTTACAAAAGTTTTTGGCAGGTATGCAATTAACAGGCACAGAGGTTAAATCAATTCGATTAGGGAATGCCAATTTAAATGATGCCTTTTGTTTTTTTAAAGGGGAAGAATTGTTTATTAGAGGTCTGAATATCGGTACCTTTAAGCAGGGTAGTCATTTTAATCATGATCCACTTCGTGTTCGGAAGTTATTACTTAGAAAAAAAGAGTTGTTAAAAATTAAGTCAAAAGGGCTTGAAAAAGGGATAGCGATTATTCCAACAAGAATTATTGAATCTGAAAGAGGTTTTTTGAAAATTGAAATTGCCTTGGGTCAAGGGAAAAAATCATTTGATAAACGCGAAACCATTAAAGAAAGAGATGTTGAAAGGAGTTTACGAAGGGTAGGAGATTAATGATAAAAAAAATCCGCACTTAGTAAAATGCGGATTTTAATCAATTATTGTATGTTTTCGCATACAACTACGAAATTTGCAGGAAATTTATTTATTGCGTATGTTGTGTATGCGTTTTGCACCATAACTTAATCCTGCTACTAATAATAAGGCGATTCCGCCATCTACTGGTACATCGTTTACATCATCATCAAATCCTGGTTGAGCCATGATCATGTTAGATGAAATAATTAGGGTGATAAGGATGCTTATCCTTAAAAGATTTTTTTTCATAGGCTTGCTTTTTGATATTGGTTTAGGCTGAAAAAAAACTTGCTTAATAACAAGGGGGTAATTTTTTTCACATATCTTAATGCAAATAAAATATTTTAATTATGATTAACCAAATTGAAATATGAAGGATATACAAGACCCAAATTTATGGAGTATCAAACCAAAACACGGAGGTTTTTAATGATAACTTTACCAAGCTTGGTTACCAATAAGTGGCACAAATCTAAAACTTTGAAGGGGTATCACTTCAATTGATCCATCTGTTTTCTTGATGAGGGAATGCATGATTTGATTTTTTTCATCGCCAACAGGTATGATTAAAATACCTCCCACTTTTAATTGATTCACTAGGCTTTGTGGAACTTTTGGTGCACCAGCTGTTACAATAATTTTATCGAAGGGTGCGGCGCTTTCGCACCCATTTGACCCATCGCCTAAAATTAATTCTGCTTTATAATTTAAGTCTACAAAGAGTTTACTGGTTTTGTGATATAGTTTTTCTTGACGTTCGATACTGTATAAATGGGCCCCCATTTCTATCAGTACGGCTGCTTGATAGCCAGATCCTGTGCCGATTTCTAAAATTTTATCATTGGGTTCAACATGCAATAATTGCGTTTGATAGGCAACTGTATAGGGTTGAGAAATAGTTTGACCCTCCCCAATTGGAAATGCCTTATCTTGATAGGCCAAGTGCCTAAAGTCGTTGTGAATAAATAAATGCCTGTGAACTTTACCAATAGCATTTAATACTTTTTCATCTACAATTCCTTTTGCTCTTAACTCTCTAACAAGCAACCTTCTTGCCCCTTTATCTTTGTATGTATCTGTAAAATTATTCACTATGCAAGTATAATTAAAGCTAAATAAATCTGAGTGTTTTGTTGGTATTTATTTAAAAAATTAAATGATGGTACCTTGCATTTAATCAAAGGTGTATAATTTAAATGATAAGAAGAGGTATGTTTGTTAAAATCTATTCTATTAATGTCGCATTTATGGTTTTTAAGCTAGATACATTTGTAGCACCATAGAAATAAAAGCGCATGATAAATATTGGCATAGTAGGCGCCAACGAAACCAGTAAGAGGCATATTGAAAAGCTGATTGAACTCAAAGAGTTTAAGCTGGTGGGATTCTATGACCATGACTCAATGAGTGCTTCTTTGATTGAGGATAAATATCAAATTCCTAGATTTGAAAATTATAAAGACCTAATTAAGGAAGTAGATGCAGTAGATATTTTAACGCCAGTTGGCTCACATTATCAGTTTGCCTCCAATGCAATTAGGAATTGCAGGCATGTTTTTGTTAAACAGGTATTAAGCGAAAACTTAGATGAAGCAAAAGAGTTAAATCAATTGGCAGATGAGGCAAACATTCAATTATATGTTTCTCATCATGAGAAATTCCACCCCAATTATCAAACCCTTAAGCGACTATTAGATCAGCCATTTTATATAGAAAGTGCCCGCTTTGATCCTCACATATTAAATTATAGCGAGGAAAACATGGTTTTTGATTTGCTATTAAATGAATTAGAATTAGTGCTTAATTTGGTAAAAGCAAAGGTGAAAAGGGTTCGTGCAACGGGAGCCTGTTTGCATCATAATCATGTAGATTTTATTAATGCACGTATAGAATTTGACAATGGTTGTGTATTAAACATGGTATGCGGTAATTTTAAATCTGAGCAAAAAAATAGCATTCAATTTTTTCAGAAAAATCGTACCTACAATTTAAATTTAGATAATTTTAAAATTACCATGTTAAACTCATCCGTACCAGAACAGGTGGAGCATGAGTTAAATTTAGCTAAAACAAAAAATTTAAATGACATGATTAAGCGTGAGCTTTCCTTTTTTGCAAGTTCTATCTCTAATCATTCTTTAAAGTTGCGAACCCATTATGATAATTACCAGACCCTAGAGGTTGCTCATGAAATTATTGATAAATTAAATATCAATAAAAGATAATACCTTTGCAGCCAATTGCGTTTGGTGTATGCACATGGTTAATAGGCTTGTAATTTTAGTTTCATTATTTTTTGTAATACTTGTGTCTTGCAAAAAAATGGAGGTAATTATACCTTCTTATATTTACTTATATCCTTCTTTATTAGTAACTAAGGCTGATAATTCTCAAGGTGATGCTTCTGCCAGAATTGAAGATTACTATGTTTTTCAAAACGGAGACATTAGAGGTTTGTTTGGGGTAAATGCAAGAATTCCTATACAGGCAAACGGCAAAAATAAGATTCGTGTGTCGCCCGGGATAAAGTATAATGGAATGGCCGAACAGCGCATTATTTATCCCATGTTAAATTATTATGAGTATGAATTTGATTTGGTTCAAAATAAAGTGGATACCATAAAGCCTCAATTTACTTTTGTTGAAAACGCGGTGTTTCCGCTTATTGAAGATTATGACGGGAGTGGATTAGCGCTAGAATATAATATGGCTACCAAACAAATTGGAGACACTCTTTTGAAGGACAATAGCGTTAAAGCTTTAAATCCAGGTAAGTTTTCTGGAAGGGTTGAGCTCAAAAGTAGCATTTCAAACTCATATTTAGAATTATATTCAAAGGTTTTTAACAATTGGCCCCGGTTTACACCTTTTTATTTAGAACTAGATTATAAGGGTAATATTCCAATTGTAATTGGTATGTATGCTACCAGTCAAACTGGTGATGTTACCAAAACTCCATTATATGTACTGAACCCAAAAGAGAATTGGAATAAATTATATTTAGACATGGAGTCTGATATTAATAGGGCAGGTGCAGGCATGCAATATAGAATTTTTGTAAGCTTTTCTAAGGGTAGTGTCAGCAATCCTGAGGCTTGGATAGATAATTTAAAAGTAATTTACCTTGATTAAGAAAAGACTATTACATACGATTGTTTTTGCCATACTAGATGGTATCATGGGCGGTTTGAGTTGGTCCTTATTTTTTGCCTATAGAAAATATTTTATAGAATCTGACAAATTTGGGTACCAGATTCCTGTAGAACTTGATGCTAATTTTTATTTAGCTTTATTGCTCGTGCCAATTTATTGGATGGGATTGTATTTTTTAGCAGGGCAATACAAGGATGTATGGCGTAAGTCAAGAATTGCTGAAATATCTAAAACATTCACCGTTACCGTAATTGGGGTTGTTTTGTTATTTTTTGCTCTTTTATTGGATGATGCAGTTAGTTCTTATCAATCTTATTACAAGAGTATTTTGATCTTATTTTTACTGCATTTTAGCTTTACCTTGTTTATTAGGCTGCTTATTGCTTTGTGGGTAAAGTATCAATTAAAGCATAAACTAATTGGTTTTCACACCATTGTAGTTGGAAATAACCAAAAATCTTATCAATTGGTGCGAGAACTGATGGCAGAAAAAGTAACTCAGGGTAATATTTTTAAAGGATTTGTCAGTATTCAAGGAGATGCCCAAGACCATGTTTTAAAAGATATTTTACCGAATTTAGGAAGTTATAAATTATTACCAGATCTCATTGCTAAACACGAAGTTGAGGAAGTGATAATTGGAATAGACAGTTCTCAACATGCTGATATTAATAAAGTTACAAATGTTTTAGAGGATCAACAAGTAGTTTTAAAAATTATTCCAGATGTGTTTGATTTGATGAGTGGACAAGTTCGCATGAGAAATGTAATTGGGGCTGCCTTAATTGAAATAAACCACGATAGTATGCCTCAATGGCAAAAGATTCTTAAAAGATTGTTAGATCTGTTGGTTTCTGTCCTTGTTTTGATTGTTGCTTTGCCTGTATTTCTTTTCATTGCTTTAGCTGTGAAACTAGGCTCTGATGGCCCTATTTTTTACAAACAAATTAGAATTGGTTATAAAGGTAAACCATTTCATATTTTGAAGTTTAGAACTATGATTCAAGATTCTGAAACTTCTGGACCCATGCTTTCTAGTGCTAACGATGTTCGAATAACCGCTACAGGGAAATGGCTTAGAAAATATAGGTTAGATGAAATTCCACAGTTTATCAATGTTTTGATGGGTGAAATGAGTTTGGTGGGGCCAAGGCCGGAACGTAAATATTTTATTGATCAAATTGTGCAAATTGCACCTCATTACAAGCATTTACACCGAGTAAAACCAGGAATAACGAGTTGGGGTCAGGTAAAATACGGCTATGCAGAAAATGTAGAACAAATGGTAGAACGATTGAAATTTGATATATTATATATTGAAAACAGATCGATTGCAATAGACTTTAGAATATTGATTTACACTGTTTTAACTGTTTTGCAAGGAAAGGGAAGATAGATTTTTTGTATAATTTTAAGCCTTGTATTGATAATCTTAATTGATTTCCTATATTTGCGGTCCTTAAAATTTATAAATAATGTTTGCAATAGTTGAAATTGCTGGCCAACAATTTAAAGTTGAAAAAGACCAAACAGTGTATGTGCATAGATTGCCAGAAGCTGAAGGCGCCAGCATTGAACTCGAAAACGTATTGTTAGTTAACAATAACGGAAATGTAAAAGTTGGATTACCAACTGTATCAGGTGCTAAAATTAGCGCAACTGTGTTAAATCATTTAAAAGGCGATAAAGTAATCGTGTTTAAAAAGAAACGCAGAAAAGGTTACAGAAAGTTGAACGGTCACCGTCAGGCTTTAACCAAAATTAAAATTAATTCTATCAACGCATAATTGACAGGAGAACAAACAAATGGCACACAAAAAAGGGGTAGGTAGTTCAAAAAACGGTCGTGAATCCCATAGTAAACGTTTAGGCGTTAAAATTTTCGGTGGTCAAACAGCCATCGCAGGTAATATTATTGTTCGTCAAAGAGGAACTAAGCATCATCCAGGCGAAAATGTTGGTATTGGTAAAGACCATACCTTGTTTGCTCTAATTGATGGCAAAGTTGTATTCAAGAAGAAAGCAAATGAACGTTCATTTGTTTCAATTGAACCAATTGCTCAAGCCTAATTAAATTAGTTAATTAGGGTTCTAAGCTAGATTATTCTGCAGCTGTGCAGAAAATCTACAGCATTGAATTTAATACGAAGATTTTGTGGTATCAAATCACAAATTCGGGGGATTAGCTCAGCTGGCTAGAGCGCTTGCATGGCATGCAAGAGGTCATCGGTTCGACTCCGTTATCCTCCACAAAAAAGCTGTAGAACAAAATTCTACAGCTTTTTTTATGTTCAAAATTCACTGAGGTGAAATAGCTAATTGAATGGTTTTAGTTAAATAGGAATCTACTTTGATATAATAAGCACTAATGACTATTTTGATGGTTCAGCTTTATTGATAAAAGCCATATAATGCTGGTACAGCCGGACTCGCATTTAGTTGGAGTAAAATACCTTTGGGTATACTATCAATGGTTTGAATAGTAAAATTAACGAGTACATTGTCTTCCCAAATAAGCGAAGTGTCGCTGGTTTGTATGAATTTTCCGTAACAAAAAACACTATCCTTTCCAGCTATTTGTCGGGTCCAACAATAGTTACCATTTTGCCTTAAATCTAATGCTTTGATGCCGTCATTTGTTAATGAAGAATCTCTAACATATATTCCTGATAGCCTGTAATTAATGGGGTAGTTGTTTTTTACTTCTTCCTTTTTACAAGAAGAAATAAATATTATCGTGTAAAGAATAAGTAGTCTATTTATGAGCATATCTGCTAATTTTAGGCAAGTAACTAAAAAGCGAGAACTTTTAAAATTAATTTAAGTGAATTTTTTATATTTCTATACGTTCAATAAAATTGAGATAAGTGTAATTGCCACAATAGCAACTAAATTTACAAAATCATTTATTGCCGAATCAGGATTATTCTTTTTATATCTGGTAGCAGCTAATGCTGGTTTATTTTTTATAAAAGTTTGTTCATTGATGGAATCTAATTTGTTTACAGCTCTTTCACTTAATTCTCTAGCAATGATGTATGCTTGTTTGTGATTAATTGGTTTCAGATGATAATAATAATGGGGCGTTTCCCTCCAATCTTTTGTTGGGTCCAAGGTGTTTTTTAGACTATTTTTTGGTTCAATTTCAAATTCTTGATACCTATTAAAGCTTGCAGAAAATAAATGAGAGGGAGCGGTATTACTGATACAAACCAGGGTAGTTGCATATTGGTTTACATAAAATGAATCATAGGTAAATTTGATGAGTTTGGGTGTCCCATAGGAAAAGTCTATGAGGCAATCTTCGAGTTTTATGTTCTGGAATGAGCTATCTTGATTGATTTGATAACCCCTGGATTTTATTTTGTTTAAAAATTGAGACAAAAAGGTAAAATCAAAGCTATCGATTTTTTTCTTGGCATCCATTTCAAAAATGCTATCATGCACATATTGATAACCAAGGTTTCTTTCATTAAATTGAATATTAATTTTGTTTTTATGATGATTAAATCCTGACTCATAACTGGTAGAGCAGGCTGAAAACAATATGAGTTGAATTAATATTAGCTGATACAGGTAATTTTTCATGTGTAATCGAATGAGTAATTTTTTATAAGATACAATTATTAAGCCAATTTTTTTTAAAAAAATTACGAACAAACATTAACTTGCAACCCACGAATAATAATTATGAATATTACCTTACCAGACGGTTCCGTTCGTTCGTATGAACGGGGCACCACCGCCTTTGAAATTGCAAAATCCATTAGTGAAGGATTGGCGCGCAATGTATTAACTGCAAAATTAAATGGGGCAGTTATTGAACTTTTAGATCCAATTACCGAAGATGGCTCACTAACCCTATACACTTGGGATTCAAAAGAAGGGAAAAATGCTTTTTGGCATTCTTCGGCACATGTGTTGGCTCAAGCCATTGAATTTTATTTTCCTAAGGTAAATTTAACCATTGGCCCGGCTATAGAAAATGGATTTTATTATGATATTGACCTCAATGGAGAAATAATTTCTGATAAAGATTTTAAGAAAATTGAGGACAAAATGTTGGAATTTGCCAGAGAAAAGGCAGAATTTCAAAAGAAATCAATTAGTAAAACGGAAGCCTTAGCCTATTATACCGATAAAAATAATCCATTTAAACTTGAGTTAATTGAAAACCTTACTGATGGGGATATAACATTCTGTTCTCATAGTAATTTTACTGATTTATGTAGAGGCGGTCATATTCCAAATACCGGTTTTATCAAAGCAGTCAAGATTATGAGTGTGGCAGGAGCTTATTGGCGTGGAAATGAAAAGAATCCTCAATTAACAAGGGTTTATGGTATTTCTTTTCCTAAACAGGCAGAGTTAACAGATTATCTGAACATGCTGGAGGAAGCAAAAAAGAGAGACCATAGGAAGTTAGGTAAGGAGTTAGAAATATTCACATTCGACGATGATATTGGTCCAGGATTACCCCTCTGGCTTCCAAATGGAGGTGCTATCATTGAATTATTAGAAGCTTTTGCTAAGAAAACGGAATCTGAGGCTGGTTATGTGCGTGTGAAATCTCCTCATATTGCAAAGGAAAGTTTATACATTAAAAGTGGGCATTTGCCTTATTATAAGGATAGTATGTTTCCACCCATGGAAATGGATGGTGAAAAATACTATCTAAAGGCCATGAATTGTCCGCATCACCACAAAATTTTTGCAGCCACTCCAAAAAGTTACCGTGATTTACCATTACGTTTTGCAGAGTATGGAACCTGCTATAGGTATGAGCAAAGTGGGGAATTGTTCGGACTTATGAGAGTTCGCAGTTTGCAAATGAATGATGCGCATATCTATTGTACTGAGGCACAATTTGAAGCAGAGTTTAAGAGTGTAAACGATTTATATTTAAAATATTTCAAGGTATTTGGGATTGATAAATATGTCATGCGTTTTTCTAAACATGATCCAGCTAAATTGGGTCAGAAATATATTAACGAACCAGAACTTTGGTTGAAAACGGAGGCAATGGTGAGGAAGGTTTTGGTATCTTTGGGATTAAATTTTGTAGAAGTTGAGGATGAAGCTGCATTTTACGGTCCTAAAATAGACATACAAATTTACTCGGCCATTGGAAGAGAATTTACACTTGCCACGAACCAGGTAGATTTTGCTCAAGCAGATCGATTTGATTTGTGGTTTACGAATGAAAAAAATGAAAAAGAGCGCCCATTAATTATTCACAGAGCTCCATTAAGCACACATGAGCGATTTATTGGATTTTTATTAGAGCATTATGCCGGAAATCTGCCAGCTTGGTTGTCTCCAAAACAAGTTAGTATTCTCCCAATAAGCGATAAGTATTTGCCTTATGCTCAAAAACTTGTTGAATTGATGAAAATAAACGATATTCGCGCCCTGCTTGACGACAGAAATGAGAAAATTGGCAAGAAAATACGGGATGCTGAAATGAAAAAGATCCCATATATGCTTGTTATTGGAGAGAATGAGATGCAAGAAGAAAGTGTTTCTGTGAGGAAACATGGTGAAGGAGATATTGGGAAAATGTTGATAGCAGATTTTATACAATTTTTTAATAATCAATTAACAGTAAAAATATAAGTTTCTTTGGCAGCACCAAATTCACCCAGCAATAGCGGTAAACCAGTAGGGCAAAGCCCAGCTCAAAACCGTTTTAATAGAGGCCGTCGTTCATTAGAGCCTGAGCATAAAATTAATAACCTAATCCGTTCAAGTAATGTTCGATTAGTAGGAGAGAATATTGAGGTAGGCGTTTATACCTTGGGTCAGGCCTTAACGATGGCAAATGAACAAGAATTAGACTTGGTTGAAATTTCGCCGAACGCAGATCCGCCAGTATGTAGAATTGTAGATTATAAAAAATTCTTATACGAGCAAAAGAAAAAGAAGAAAGAACAAAAGGCTAATCAATCTAAATCTGAAGTAAAAGAAATTAGATTTGGGCCAAATACAGATGAGCATGATTTTGAATTCAAATTAAAACATGCAGAGAACTTCCTAAAAGATGGACATAAAGTGCGCGCTTTTGTGTTCTTTAAGGGAAGGTCTATTGTATATAAAGAAAGAGGAGAGGTATTGTTATTGCAACTTGCGCAGCGCTTAACTGAAACTGCTAAAGTTGAACAATTGCCTAAATTAGAGGGTAAGAAGATGTTTCTTATCCTGAATCCAAAGGGCAAAGCAAAGTAGTATTTGCTTTCAAAAAAATGAAAAGTCGTATTAGTAAACATAAATAAGGAGAATTTAGGAAATGCCTAAAGTAAAAACAAACAGCTCAGCCAAAAAACGTTTTAAGGTTACTCCAAGTGGTAAAATTAAAAGGGCTCAAGCTTACAAAAATCACATTTTAACTAAGAAAACCACCAAGCAAAAGCGCGGTTTAACGAAAATGACAACCGTTAGCGAAGCAGACATGGGCTTAGTTAAAAACCTATTGGGTATAGGTAAATAACCCAAGCAAAGCTGTATTCAGCGGCCGTTCAATGGTAGGCCTTAAACACCTGGTTTTCAAAATCGTTTAACCCGAACAAAAGCACAAAAGATTCGCGTCATTGCGAACGCTTAGGTTCAAAAAACAACAAATTATGCCACGTTCAGTCAATTCCGTTGCGAGTAGAGCTCGCAGAAAAAAACTCCTAAAATTAGCCAAAGGCTACTGGGGTAAAAGAAAAAATGTTCTAACTATTGCTAAACATACCATAGACAAAGGTTTGGGGTATGCTTACAGAGATCGTAAAACCAAAAAACGTAATTTCCGCAGTTTGTGGATTGTACGTATCAACGCAGGTGCTCGTTTACATGGTTACAGCTATAGTCAATTTATGAACCTTGTTCACAAAAAGGGCTTAGGCTTAAACAGAAAAGTGCTTGCAGATATGGCCATGAACCATCCTGAAACATTCGAAGCTATTGTTCAATCGGTAAAGTAATTTACTAAATTAATACGACTTTAAAATCCTGCACATGAACATGTGTAGGATTTTTTTTGGGATTTTTGTTTCATTTTGGGATTAAATATTTATATTTAAGTAGTTTATTCTCATTTATAAATAATTTTAAATATCTTTTAATCAGTTAGTTGTAATTTTTATTGTGCGAGAAATATCCATGGGTTTGATTTTGCCTATTTGTGGCAAACCATACAGTTATGATGTTGAAAAATCAAACCGAAAAACATTTTATTGCAAAATTTGCAATTATTACGCTGCTTTTTTGTGCCATTGGATTTTCGTCCTGTAAAAAAGAAATAATCAATCAGGAAGAAAGTTTGGATCAAGGCACCAAAGTAAGTAGAACTGCAGATTTAAAAGTTTCAAATACTTTTAAATGGTCTACTATTAATGAGATGCAGGTAGAAATTAGTCCTAATAAAGCGGGATTATTTATGATTCAAGGTTCAAAGGCCGAAGTTTTTCA
>CANHDN010000067.1 GCA_947459415.1 Bacteroidota bacterium | reverse complement strand
GAATTAATTGCTCCACTCCCAATTACAAAACCACTTCCAATTTGTGTGCCCGAACCAAATGTGCTATTTGCCACATAATTACTAAAATTAGTTGGAGCTGTTGCACTGGCAGAACTCGGCCTACAAATCGCTATTCTATTGGTGCCATTACCTATTGTCCAATTGGCAGACCAACTTGAGCTAGTTATGTTAACTGTATTAAAATTACTCGAACCTAAACTGGGTGTTGAAAATAGAGTTGCCCTACATCCTGTTAGAAAACTACTTACATTAAAAATAGCTGTACCAGCAACTAAATCTCCATTATACTCATACACATCTATGCAATAATTGGTATTGGCAATTAAGTTTGTGATAGAAACTGAATTAATTGCTCCACTCCCAATTACAAAACCACTTCCAATTTGTGTGCCCGAACCAAATGTGCTATTTGCCACATAATTACTAAAATTAGTTGGAGCTGTTGCACTGGCAGAACTCGGCCTACAAATCGCTATTCTATTGGTACCATTACCTATTGTCCAATTGGCAGACCAACTTGAACTAGTTATGCTAACTGTATTAAAATTACTCGAAACAATATTAGGCGTTGAAAATAAAGTTGTCCTACATCCCGTCAGAAAACTACTCGTTAAAAATATAGCAGTATTGCTACTAATACTGCCATTATATTCGAAAATGTCTAAACAATAATTAGTGTTTGGTGACAAATTGGTAATGGTTAAGCTGGAGTTAGTTCCTGAACCAACAACAAACCCACTACCCAATGCTGTTCCACTTCCATAACTTGCATTTGCTGTATAATTAGTAAGCCTGGTAGGATTTGTTACACTCGCGCTACTTGGTCTACAAACTACTAATCTACTAGATCCATTTCCGTTTGTCCAATTAGCAAGCAAACTTGAACTACTTACACTACTATATGTCAAATTGGACCCTGCAGTAGTTGGCATTTGCATGGCATCATAATTTTGAATCATTTCTGCAGCCGTAAGTGCCCTATTGTATACTCCCATTTGCCCAAATCGAGCATTGGAATATGTACCATTTCCCATATTGGTAGTTGTTCCCGATCCAAAAGTAAGATATTCATTTGCAGAATGGTTAAACGGCGACCATCTTGCATAATTCCTGGTTCCAAAACTCACACCATTCAAATATCCTGTTAAGGTGGTACCAGTGTGGGTAAAGCCAATAAAATTCCATTGGTTTAAGGTAATTCCCGTACTCACAGATTGGATACCAGGAGCAGACCAGGTACCGCAGTTGATTGTACCAGAATTACCACTAACATTCGTAATCTCAATAAAAGATGTATACCAAAAATTGTCTATTGATGCAGTACCTTGCTCACTTACTAAAACGCCAGCATCTGTAGGATAAACCCATAAAAAAATAGAAATGGCATTTGTTTTAGAACCGATAGCACCAGGGAAAAAATTAGTTAAATTTTCTGTAAAAAAATGCTGATTAATTCCATTGAAAGAAAGGAACGGGATACCACTTGCATTATAAGTAGGATTATTAAAAAGTGTAGCAAAACCAGTATTGGCCAAATTATTTAACCTATTTCCTGTACCGCTATATGAACTTGAATTTGCAGCATTATAGTGTGCAACCAAGCCACTTGTTACAACTGTTGCACGAGCATACACAACCAAAAAACATATGGTTACTAGGGATAAAATATATTTTCTATAATTCTTCAAGCAGTGGTTTATCGTCACACATGCACAGTCAATTTGATGCCAAAAGGATAAAAAAACACAATTACCACAAAATCAATTTGATAGAATTGTAGGGAACCAGGCAAAAGGCTGTTAATTAATCTCAAAATAGGAAGAATTCCATATATGGGTCTATTTATGGGTATTAAAAACTTTTCTCAAGAAGTAGTGTTTTTAGGATATAAGTCAGGTTAATAAATCTATAAATAATGAAAAAAATTTTCTTATTACTACTTTTCATTTACACGCAAGTTTGCCAGTCACAAACCTTGGTGAGCGGTGGGATTTTCTCAAACACAACATGGACAGCGGCCAATAGCCCATATATTCTTACCGGACCCATTGTGGTTTTTCCAGGTAATACCTTGACGCTTGAACCAGGTGTAACAGTAAAAGTTCAGTTTAAAGGATTTAATACAGGCCTTATGTCATACATTGAACTCAGAGGTGCAATGCTTGCCAATGGAACTAAAGCAACTCCCATCACATTTGAAGCAGAGTTACCAACGCAAGAATATACTTGGCGTGGAATTGAAATTAAATCTGTACAAGGTGGAACCTTTACCGGAACCAATTTTCAGATGAATAATTCCTTATATGGAATCAGTAGTGATAAGATTTATTATGACACTGTAAGCTTTAAACACTGTACGTTTAAGAATAACATGTTTGGAATTTATTTTTCTGCAAACCTTAAATTAGATTCATGTATATTTATCAATAATGGAGCTGCTACATCTGCCATGACCAGTTTTGGTGGAGTAAATGTTAACCAATGTATTTTTGAAAATAACGGGGTTTGTTTCCCAAGAATGGCAAATGGGGTTTTGATTAATACTTCAGAATTTAAAAATGGCAGAACTGCTATACTTGAAAATACCGGTAAAATAGAAAATTGCTTATTTCAAGAAAATCAAATAGCCATAGAAAACTGTTTTAACTTGGATGTCAAAAATTGTCTTTTACAAAGAAATGGAACAGCCATTGCGGGTGCCAATGAAGGAACTATTGAAGGAAATGTAATTCTGGCCAATAAGCTTGGCGTTGATATTTCTGGACCATGTGTGGTAGTTAATAACGATATCAACGCAAATGAAGTGGGGGTAAAAATTTCAGGGGCATTTGCACCCGGACAAACCATTCAAAACTTTAACAATAACAGAATGTGCTACAATAGCAAATTCAATGTTGAAAATGGCTCAGATTTGAATCTTGGCTTAGAGAAAAATTGCTTTTGCCTTCAAGATTCTGCTGCCATTGAAGCACTCATTTATGATGGCTATGATGATTTTACAAGAGGACTCATAAACTTTGCCACCTATGATACTTCATGTGTACAATTAATTACAAGCTTTAAAAAGGTTCAAATTAATACTTCATTATCTGACAGGCAGGTTAACAATATTACTCCATTGCTAATCTATCCTAATCCGGCTACCTCATTTATTCACATTGAACAAAATACCAATTCAATCCAAATAAGCAAGCTGCAAGTAATAGATATGATGGGTAGAAGCATTTGCGAACTATCCTTGAATAAAGAAGAGCTTTTTAAACTAGACATTTCCGAATTTAATAATGGAGTATATTGGTTAAAAGATGCAAATAATTCCTTTGTAGGTTCTTTTGTTAAATTTTAGATGAATGCCATAATTTAGAACTATTATCCTTCTTTATATAAATTTTCATTTAAGACATCAATCCATTTTGAATAAAAATCTAAATTAACAATATCATAACCAAATGTACTCTTATCTACTTGTTCAAACAGTAATTTAGCCTTATTAAAGTTATCATCCAAATAATAATTAATAGATAAACTTAGTTTTAAAATATTGTATCGACCCTTTTCAAAATAAGTCTTAACTACTGGAAATTTCTCTAATTTTTTTTCATCAAGAAATTGAAGAAATTCAATCTTATTGTACGTCCAAAGTAATCTTGATAGAATTACACAAAAATCAGCCACCTCATTAAAATCATTTAATTCTTTTATAATATTGTAGAACAACTTATCGTTTATATCCAGAATAATGCTCCATGCAGAAATTCTAGCTTTTAAAATTGGGTGAATATAATACTTAGCATTATTAAAAAACTTAATTGATTTATTGTAGTATCTGATTGATGTATTCCGTTTTCTATTATTATAAGCTTCCTGGGTTAATAAAAGCATTTTAAAAAGAGTCAAATCAGGAACCATTTCATTTTTAACTGCATTCAACCAGCTACCTATAAAACCATTCAATTGTGACTCGTCTACATAGGATTGCAGAAGATATCTCTGAAGATTATACGATTCTGAAATCCACTGCTCAACAAAACTAATTACAAAGTCATTTTGACATAATCCTGCGAAATAAAATTCCTGAAATACTATTGGAAGAAATTCATCAACATTTACATTTGAAGAGCAAAAGTCAAAACTCACTATTTCTTTGAGTAAATCTATGTCCTTTTTTAATATGGCGGCGGAAATAATTCCTTGAATCTGATAAGCATTCTCCCAATCTCTAAACTGCATTAATCTTAATAAATCAACCAAATCAATCCGGTATTTTTCGTAATTAGAACGATACAATTGAATTTTTTGGTTTATTGAATTAACATCATATTTATTAGTATGCTTTTCGAAGATTTCATAGGATTCAAAACCAATAGCAATGGCGAGTTGATTTAAGACATATTTTGAATGAGCACCAGTATATTTAACCAATCCATAAAAACGCCTAACTGTAGATAAGCTAATCCGCAGGCCCTTAGCAGCAAATATTCGGTCAGACAAAACCTTACAATCATAACTATCCCTTACCTCAATATGATATAGTTCATTGAGATAATTCTTAATTTTTTGCTTGTAGTCTTTATCAACAGTAAGTGGAGAAGGCATTTAACCAAATATACCCACAAATAAATAGAAAAAATACTAATTTTAAATTGAACACATTTGAAATTTTTACAAAAGTGTCTCTAGGCTTGAAACTTTACGAAAGTTAAAAGAAAATGGCTATATATTCAAATGGTTATAATTGCTTGATTTACCACAATCAGGATTCATAGATGCCAAGTTAGAAATTATAAATTGCATCTATTAACTCTATTAAAATCCCTTTGTAAAGGAAATAAATAAGTTGATTTTAAATAAAAAATGAAAATAATTAATTTATAAAATAATGCTATAATTCTTAAAAATAGTTCTATGAAGACTAGGTGAATGGGAAATAAACCTATATAGAAATTATAGAAGCGTTTTATATTTACGTTCCATTTTAAAAAGTTATTATAATAAAGATTTAAAAGAAGAAGTTAATTCTGATAATGTTTGCTAAATTAAAATTTTATAGCAATTGAAAAATTCGATAAATAGTAAAAAAATCAAGAATAAATTATACATGAGAAATATCTGTGAGATGATGACAATAGCATACTGCCATATCAGAACAACATAGTTGTGTAATTTGAACATGTTTGAAAAATAAAGTGAATCACAATATTGTTTTATTTGAGCATAAAATTAATTGAAGCAATCAATTGAGCTTGGAGAAATTAAAGCTTTATGACAAAATTTATTATTCTTAATTATAATATCTATAAATTTAATAAATAAAAAATAAAAATTATGTTAAAAACTAACAACCTTAAATTAAAAATAGCACTCACTGTAATTAACCTATTTTTAGTAAGTGTAAGTGTTTATGCACAGAATTTAAAAACAATGGTAGGTGGAGCTTTAAAAAGAGAGCTTCAAAACCAAGCAGAGAAAATTACACAAAAACCAGTAACAGCACTTATAATTAATGATAAACGAATTACACTATCTTCTGAAAATTTAAATTGCGACTCTAAAGTAAATACCTTTAACTATATAAGAACGGATATGGTTATTTTAAAATTTTGGGATGCAGATGTCGAAACAGGAAAATCGTGTAGGGATGATGATCAGTGGATTAAAAGTAGTAAATCAAAACACTCAATTGGTAGCTGGGAAATGTTATTTTTTTCAAATCCCAAGACACAATCAATTGTGATGTCTCTCTCATTTTCTGATTCTGTAATAAAGTTTGTTGCAAATGATGATAGAATCACCAACAAAGAAAATGTTAAATCTCGATTTATTAAATACAGTTTAGTAGGAAATTCAGTTTATATATTAAACGCCAATAGTGTAGCTGAAATGAAGGAAAAAGAAAATAAAAAGGATATTGGAAATTTTGCATTAAAAATTGAAAATGGCAAAATATTTGATAAAGAAAATAAGGTGGCATGTGGGTATGAAGGGGAAAATAATTTTGATATTTTAAAATTATATACAGGACGTAATTTTGTAATAGTAAGTTCAAAAATATCAGAGTTATTAGATGCATTTGTAGCTGAGAGAGAACAGGCAGAATATGAAAGGCAACAACAATTAACTATAAAAAAGAATATTGAATTAGCGAAGGAATACATAAAAACAGAAAAAAAATGTATGTATTGTAACAATCTATATAAAGGAGAATCGTTTGATTTTAAAAAATTCAGAAGTAGAAGTAAACCGTGCGCTGACGAAGTTGTAAAAGTATATTACGACAAATTCTGCTCTAGAAAATGTGCAATTGATCATTGTATATCTACCCATTAAAAAGCCCACTCAAATTCACAATCACCTCAAAGTGTTTAACTTAGTAATTTAAAAAGCTAATTTGATAACTATTAAGGAAATTTTATTCCTTCCAAAGAATTAAAGGCGATTGATTATTGTATTCAACAAGTGATAAATAAATGCTAGAAAAACAATTAGAGATTTATTTAAACAAGCACCCAAATTAGATTAACTAATTGCCAACAATTTCTCGCTAATCATGAGTGTAATCAATAAAGTATTACATAAAAATAATTTATACTGTATCATATAAAAAATAATAATTAGATGAATCAAGCCATGCATGGAATAATTTAAATCACTCAATAACAAGGCCTATAAAATATATTAAATTAGAATTAAAATTAGTGGCTGCTATAATTTACGATTTGCTCTTAGGTTAACGATAAATTAACTTTATGTTTTTAAAAACAAACGCAAATGAAAAAAAAGCTACTAACTTTATTGCTAGCATGGGCGGTTTCCATGTCTGCACTGTGGGCACAAACTCGGCAAATTACCGGGCTTGTAACAGAGGGTAAAGAACCAGTCATTGGATCATCGGTCCAAGTGAAAGGCAGCTCAATCGGGACTGCTACAGATGCAAATGGCAGGTATGTGTTAAACGTACCAGCAGATGCAGTTACAATTATTGTTAAAGGAGTGGGATTAAAAACCCGCGAAGTAAGTATCGCAGGATTGTCTGAAATCAATGTAACACTTGAAAAAGACAATGTGAGCCTGAACGAAATGGTAGTTACTGCCTTTGGCATTGAAAGAGAAAGAAAAACACTAGGTTACTCACAACAAAAGGTATCTGGTGATGAAATGCGTAAATCTGGCGAACAAAACTTCGTGCAATCATTATCTGGAAAAGCAGCAGGTGTATTTGTGCAGGGTTCTGGTGGTACACCAGGTGCTTCTTCAAAAGTTTTATTGAGAGGTAATGTAACTTTTAATGGAAATAATCAGCCATTAATGGTAGTAGATGGTGTGCCAATTGATAATAGCACAACCCAAACTACACCTGGTGATTATCCATTTAACTCAAACCTTCAAGGAGTAAATAATTCTAATCGTGGTATCGACATTAATCCGGAAGATATTGAAAGTGTAAATATTTTGAAAGGCCCTGCTGCTGCTGCTCTTTATGGAGTTCGTGCTGGTGCTGGTGCCATTATTATTACTACCAAAAAAGGCAGAAAAGGGGTTAAAAGTTTTAGTGTGGACGTAAGCTCATCAGTAGAGATGAGTCAAGTAAATAAATTACCAAGCCTCCAATACAAATATAGCCAAGGTAGAGGTGCCTCTGCAACCGGTGGTGGCAGACTTGCATACGACTCTGTAGCAAAAAGATATTATTCTATAGCAGAAGGAAAATATGAGCCAGGTATCACCCCTCAGAGTTGGGGTGCTTTAACCAAAGAAACCGCAGGCATTGACCCAACCAATAATATGGATGAATTCTTCCAAAATGCATATACATTCAACAATAATGTTTCCATCACTAATAATAGTGAAAACAGCTCTGTAAGATTTTCAGTTGGTCGCTTAGATCAAAATGGGGTAGTTCCAAACACAGATTTTAAACGTACCTCTGTTCGTTTAACAGCTGACACCCGATTAAATAAAAAGATTAGCATGGGTGGAACCATTAATTACATCAATTCTGGTGGTACACGCGCTCAAAATGGAAGTAATTTATCTGGAGTAATGTTATCCTTATTGCGCACCCCAAATTCATACAAGTTAAATGATAATGCGCTTGGTGCTTTTGATAATTTAGATGCACCAGGTTGGAAAAACCCTGATGGTACCCAACGCAGCTATTTTGCTCCATACGATAACCCTTATTGGTCTGTATATGAAAACCCTGCTGTAGATAATGTAAACAGAATTTTAGGTAATATTTATACAACCATTGATCCGGTAGAATGGATGTCTGTAACCTATCGCGTAGGAACAGACGTTTACACCGATGTGCGTAAATCTGTTTTTGCAGTTGGTTCGAACCAACCAAGTAACGCTCCAGGTGGTGAAATCAATGAAAATATTTTAACGTATCAAGAGTATTATTCAGATTTATTAGTAACGTTTAAAAAGGATTTAACCAAAGATATCAAAGGATCTTTATTAGTTGGTAACAACTTAAACCATCGTTTCAACAAAGACTCATACAGCAGAGGTCGTGATTTAGGAGTTCCTAATAATTATAACTTAGGCAATGCGGCAAATTTATATGCTAGCGAAGGCAACGCCACCGTTAGAACAGCTGCCTTGTTTTTTGACATGAACCTATCCTACAAGAATTATTTATTCTTAGGGGTTTCTGGAAGAAATGAGTGGGCATCTACTTTTGGAGCAGCCAAAAACAACTTCTTTTATCCATCAACAAGTCTATCATTGGTATTCTCTGAATTAGTTTCTATCCCTACCATGTCTTTTGGAAAGGTTAGGGTTGCATACGCACAAGCTGGTATCAATCCTGGCCCTTATGGAACAAGAACCTATTTCACCAGATCTACCTATACAGATGGTTTTACAGATGGTTTATCTTTCCCATACTTAGGAGTTAATGGATATGGATATTCATCTACCTTAGGTAATCAAGCACTTAAACCTGAAAGAAATACTGCTAGAGAGTTTGGTTTAGATTTACGCTTTTTCGAAAATAGAATTGGAATAGACTATACCTACTTTAATCAAATTTCTACAGACCTACTTGTATTTAGACCTATTGCACCATCTTCTGGATTTAGCTCAAGCTACGAAAACCTTGGCGAAATGGTTAATAAAGGTCATGAATTAGTGGTAACTTTAACTCCAGTTCAAAAGAAAAACTTCACATGGGATGTAAACTTAAATTGGACACGTGTTCGCAATGAAGTATTAACTTTGGCTCCAGGTGTTGAAGAAATTAACCTTGAAGCAGGTTTTGCTTCTATCGGTAATTACGCGATTAAAGGTCAACCATATGGTGTATTTTATGGAACACGCTGGGCAAGAACTGCCAATGGTGAATTAATCATTAATGGCGCAAATGGTCTTCCAACTCTTGAAGGTGGTGGAACCAATGGTAACCTTGGAAACCCATACCCTAATTGGTTTGGTGGTTTGAGAAATACATTTACCTACAAAAACTTCTCATTCACCTTCTTATTTGACAGACGCAGTGGTGGTAAAATTTGGAATGGTACTTGGGCACGTTTAAACCAGATCGGACAAACAGATGAGTCTGGAGAAGGCAGAGAAAAGGCTTACCTAATTGAAGGTAAAGTTATCACTGGAACCAATCCTGATGGATCACCAGTATATGCAGACAATACTAAATATGTTTCAGCATTTAATTATTTCAGAACATATAAAGGTGATGGTGGCAGTTACGCAGCTGAAAATGCCATTCAAGATGGCAGTTGGATTAGGCTTCGTGACATTGGTATCAACTACACCTTTAACTTAAACGCTCAAGCTAAGAAAGTTGTAAAAAGCTTAACAGTAGGATTTGTTGGAAGAAACATTTGGTTAAGTACTCCTTATAAAGGTGTTGATCCGGAAACAAGTTTAACTGGCGCTGGTTCAAACATTGGTGGATGGGATTATTTTAATAACCCAGGTACAAAATCATACACATTCTCTGTAAGAGCATCATTCTAATTTAGAAAGGAAAATATTATGAAAAGAATAGTATCAGTATTAATATTAATATCGCTTCTTACCACAACAGGATGTAAGAAGTTTGTAGATGGCTACGATGAAAGTCCGAATAGCCCATCTGAAGTAACGCCGCAATTATTATTGTCTAATGCACAAGTGGCGTATTTCTCTACCATGAATGGTCAATTATCCAGGCAATCTGCTATCCTAACTCAACAAGTGGTAGGATTAGAATTCCAGGCAAAAGATGTAAACGATTACCAAATCGATGAAAATACAAATGGAAATGAGTGGGATGTTATTTATACCAATGGATTGGTAAATCTAAAAAAACTATATACCCAATCTGGCGCTAAAAACCCATACTATCAAGGGATATCAAGGGTTTTAACAGCAATGTTTTTAGGGACAGCGACTGATTTATGGGGTGATATACCAAACAGAGAAGCCGTTAATGGAATGGAAGGAAATTACAATCCGGCTTATGATAAGCAAGAGGATGTAATAAAAGACATTCAATTATATTTAGATGAAGCCATTACCCTTTTCAACAAAACTGAAGCTGAAAACACCATTTTACCGAGCACTGATGACTTAATTTTTGCTGGTGACATGGCAGCTTGGAAAGCAACTGCGAGTGTCTTAAAAGCACGTTATTATAACCGCTTAAGCAAACGCGATGCAGGGGCTTCTGCAGATAATGCATTAACCGCTTTGACCGCTGCTTATGCAGCAGGCTTTACAAGTAATGCTTCAAATTGTAATGCAAATTTCGGCACCAATAGTAATGAGTATAATCAGTGGTATGCCTATACACAAGTTGATCGCAGAGGTTATATTAGAATGGGTAGCATGGTTACAGATACTTTAAATGCAATGAACGACCCGCGTTTAGAATTTTATGCCCAACCAGATGATAGTGGTGATTATTCTGGAACCGACGTAGATGAGGGCAATACTACTGTTTCTGATATTGGCACCTATTTAGCTAAACAAAATGCATCTTTCCCGCTTGTTTCATATGCAGAAGCTAAGTTTATTGAATCAGAGGTTAAGTTAAGAAAATCTGATGCAGCAGGTGCAGCTTCAGCATTTAATGATGCAGTAAAAGCAAGTGTTCAACAAATAACTGGCGCTGCTGCAGACACAAACTATGTAAATGCGTATGCAAGCGAAACAGCAACTTCTATTAATTTAGAAAAAATCATGTGGCAAAAATATCTTTCATTGTTTGGCCAAGTTGAAGTATACAACGACTGGAGAAGAACTGGATTTCCAAAGTTAAAGTCAAATTCTAATGCGAATGATCCAATTGTTCCGCGCAGATTGCCAACCGTATTAGATGAGCGTTTGTATAATACAAAAGCTCCAAAAATCACCGATATCAGACTACCAGTATGGTGGGATAATTAATTGGTATAATACACAAGTTATCATTAAACTTCAAAAACGAGCCTTCCAACGAAGGCTCGTTTTTTTTATTACAATGCTAATATTCCATCAAAAGAGTTTAAAACTACCTTGTATTCCCCAACAAAAAACCCTCATAAATCATTGATTTACAAGGGTTATATGTGGTGTGGGAGGGAATCGAACCCCCGACACAAAGATTTTCAGTCTTTTGCTCTACCGACTGAGCTACCGCACCAATAAGGTTGGCAAAAGTAATGTTTTGTGTCATTTATCCAAAAAATATTAAGATATATTTTTAATTAAATACCAAAGTATTCAATTTGTGATAATTAAAAATAAAAAATATGGCCATTGACTGGCAAAAATACTTAATAAAAAAAGGAGTTGCTTGTAAAGCAACTCCTTTTAATAGGTTTTCAAAGGTATTAATTTCCGCTCTTAACTAGCTTTTGAATAGTAAGCTGCTTACCATTTTCTTGTATTTCAATATAATACAAGCCAGCTGGCAAAAGGCTTGTTTCTGGCAATTCATGTTTAGTGTAACCAGCGGCCGTAGCCAATTTTTTACTCGTCAACAAACTACCTTGATTGTCTAATATCCTCACAGTAATTTCAGCAGCTTCAGTTTGGTTTAGATCAAATTTTACTGCCCCAATTACTGGGTTAACTACTGAAATGGTTGTATTAGGCTGAGCTAATTTTTCATTCGTTAATGCAATGGTTTTACTATAACTAAATGTGCCATCCATGTCTACTTGTTTTACCCGATAATAATAGGTTGATTGATCCGTTTCTTGGTGGGTATGAACCAAGGTGTATTGCTTCAAAGTACTTGTATTTCCGGCAGCTTTGTGTTTGGCAACAGGAATAAAATGATGTTGGTCTATACCAAACTCTAATTCAAAATATGCCGTATTTATTTCTTGAGAAGTTTGCCATTGTAGGAGGTTCTCATGCTCGCTTAATATGTCACCTGTAAAAGAAACCCATTCCACTGGCAAGGCATTCCTACTTGCAATGCTGCCTATTCCAAAATCTCCAAAACCGCTTAATAAGCCAGTATATAAATTTAGTCCTGAAACACTGGTATTTACCGCTTGCCAAGAACCGCTAAAATCTGATCGTTTAATAATGTATAAACTATCTACACTGCTAATTCCAGGAATACTGCTCAAATCAATATTTATACTGTATGAAATAGCAGGCGAATAGTTTCCTACACCTATTCCAGAGTATGATAAATTATACCAATGTGTAATACTGGCATTAGATGGCGTAAATATACTAGCGTTATTAGTGGTGGCACTGGTATTGGTTGCAAATACAGGAGATGCATTGCTAAACGGTGCCGAATTATATCTGCTCAAAGTTATACTGCCTGCCGTATTTCCTATATTAGAAAATGTGATACTCATGGCGCCATTGCTAAAACTTGTTGCAAAGCTTACAGCTTGATTACTGGTAGATTGAACATTTGAAACAGATAATCCACTTAAGTAAATACTATTCCCCGAGCCCGATTTATTTCTAAAGGCAATAAGGGCAAACGGACTACCGGCAAAGCCAGATAAATTGACCGATTCTGAACGCCAATCTTGTGCAAAATTAGGAACATAGGTTCCGGTAGTTGGGGTATCTGTACCCAGAGTTGGTGCAGATAATTGCGATGATTTTAAATACAAGCTGGTAAAATTAAAACCGCCATCTGTACTTATTAAAACCTCCAAGGTGTCATCTGTGCCTGCGAAAGTATTCGGACCATGTGCCAATTGAAAGTGCATCATTGGATTAGTTGTCCCCACCAAACTAATAGGTGGCGAAATTAACCAAGAGCTTCTTCCATTGCTGGTTATAATATTATCTGCATAAGTAAGCAATGCACTACTCACTCCATTTGCCTGCATGGCAGTTCCTTGTTTCCAAACGGCCGGCGTATTGCCCAAGGTAGTAAAAGTGCCTAAGAAATTGTTTGCCACTAAATAAGGCAATGTTTGGGCGGCTTGCGCTTGGAAAATTGCAATTAAGGTATCGTTCCCCAATAAGCCATCACCAGGTAAACTGGTAAATATTTTTACTATGTAAGATCCGGCTGAAGCAAAATTTAACGCAGTAGTGCCCGTAAATAATACCGAACTAGTATCTCCCGGATTTAAAGAAATCGAAGTACTCAGTGGACCAATAATAGCACCACCATTTACCTGAT
>CANHDN010000066.1 GCA_947459415.1 Bacteroidota bacterium | reverse complement strand
TTTAACAAATCAGCTTCTTTTTTACGAATATTCTCCTGAGCTGCTTGTTGGAATTCTTGAATACGGCTCTGCATATCTTGTAATTCTTTTTGTTTTAAATCTCTAATAGCCTCGTTTAAAGTTTTTTCAACCTTTTGATAATCTGCTACTTTTTTTTGAAACTCATCACTCAACTTTTTCAATTCATCTTCCAAAGACTTACCAAAAGCTTCCATATCGGTATTGGCTTTTTTGTATTCAGGCATTAATTGCATTAGCTCTTGCAAGTCTACATAACCAAATTTTTGAGCATTTACGTTGCTGCTTGCCAGAATTAACACGGCAAATAAAGCAACCATAGATTTTAACATGTTCTTCATTTTTCTTTTTTATTTATTATTATTTCGTATTCTAAAATCGTGCCAATTACCTCCCGCCACCTGGTCTGGTGTTGGGTGCATTGTTAGGAGCAGCATTTGGTTCAGGTGCATTAGCTTTATTCTTAGTAACATTTACACCTAATTCTATGAGTACTTCATCACTCTTATCGTATCGAGCGTTGCTGTACATCATTATCATTTCTCCTCCTTTGGCAAATATAAAGTCTAGGGCACTTTTTTTTGCAATGTTTTGACAGGCATCAAAAACTTTATCTTGAATAGGTTTCACTAATTCTTGTCTTTTCTTAAATAGTTCGCCTTCATACCCAAACTTTTTATTCATAAAATCCTTAAGTTCAGCTTCTTTTAACTTAATATCAGTTTCTCTCTTTTTTTTCAATTCTGCTGTTAACAAAATTTGCTCCGCTTGAAAATCTTGTAACATTTTTTCTATTTCAGCTTTTTTTTCTTCTGCTTCCTTTTGCCAAGTTTCAGCAATAAGGTCTAATTGTTTTTGAGCAGATTTGTACTCTGGCAACATATCCAAAATATAATCTGTATCTACATATGCAAAGCGTTGAGCTTGCAATTGGTTCATACTTATTAAAAAGAATGCCAAATAAAATAAATATTTTTTCATACAATAGACTTAAAATTGTTGACCCAACAAAAAGTGAAAGTTACCACCATTTACATTTGCCGGACTAGGATGATTAGGTGGTAAATCTATTCCCCAGCCATAATCCAGTCCAATCATACCAAACATAGGCAAAAAGATGCGCACTCCAACACCATAGGAACGATTCACTTCAAAAGGATTAAATTTCTTTGGGTCGAGCCAAGTACCTCCTGCCTCTGCAAATACCAAAGGAAAAACTGTTGCTTGCGGATTCAAAGAAATGGGATATCTCAATTCCATGGTATACCTATTGTAAATAGATGCTCCAGTTTGCTGAACATTGCCACTCAGTGGATTTAAGGCAAATGGAGTTAAAGAATTATCTTGGTAACCACGAAGGGCAACCAACTCTCTTCCGTCCAAATTAAAACCAGTAAGACCAGATCCACCTACCCAAAAACGCTCAAAAGGAGTAATTCCTTTGGCTTGATTAAAGGCTCCAATATAACCGAAATTAATTCGAGTCATTAATACCAATGGGCGCTTATCTCCAGCTAACTTATTAAACCAAGTAGCATCGAATTTCCATTTATAAAATTCTAACCATTTTGTTTTTTCTGCAGCATCAGCCTGATTATAATCTTTTCCATTGAACATAGAGTATGGAGGGGTAACCTGCATAGACATGGTAATGTTAGAACCTGCGCTTGGATAAATAAGTTGATTAGAAGAATTTCTACCTAAGGTAATTTTAAAACTTAGATTATTTGATTTGCCGGTAGGAATCGTTGACCAAAAAACATTACCTGCAATGTCTGGATCGTTATTATATAATTGATACCCTAATTGATAATGAATCGTAAAAAAATCATCGGGCCAGCGAAGTCTTTTTCCTAAACCTACCATGGCACCGGTTGTATATAAACCAGATCTCAACTCCCCTTGTTTCCCGTTTGACTGAATAGAATGGTATACTGAAACTGTGAGCGCATTAGGCCTTTTACCTCCTAACCATGGTTCTGTAAAACTAGCCGAATAAGACTGGAAAAATGTACCATTTGTTTGCGCTCTTAAAGACATTCTTTGTCCATCTCCACTTGGTATTGGCGCCCAATTTTTTGCATCTAAAGCTTTTCTTGCAGAAAAATTATTGAGCGTTAAACCTAAGGTTCCTACCACAAAGCCAGCACCCCAGCCTCCACTTAATTCAATTTGGTCATTGGGTCTCTCCTCAACCTTATATTCTATATCTACAGTACCCGTAACTGGGTTAGGAACCGGATTCACATTTAATGCTTCAGGATTAAAATATCCAATTTGGGAAAGTTCACGCAGGGAACGCGTTACATCACTCCGGCTAAATAACATACCAGGTTTGGTTCTTAACTCGCGTAAAATAACATGGTCACTGGTTTTTGAATTCCCCTTTACCGTAACCATATTGATATATGCTTGCGTTCCTTCTGCAATCCTAACTTCAATATCTATCGAATCGTTTTCAATTAACACCTCAATGGGTTCGACCCTAAAAAACAAGTACCCATCATCCATATACAAGGTGCTAATATCTCCGCCATCTTGACTCATATTTAGTCGTTGATCTAACACAGATTGATCATACACATCACCGGGCCTGATCCTCAGAATTTTATGCAAATCTTCCGATTTGTATTTGGCATTACCCACAAAATTGATGTTTCTAAAGTAATATTTTTTCCCTTCAAACAATTTTACATGGATACGTACACCTTTTTTATCTCGCCAAATTGAATCAGAAATTACTTGAATATCTCTGTAACCCATAGACAAATACTTATCGATGATTTTTTGCTTATCTTCAACATATTTATCTTCTATGAAACGAGATTTTGTAAAGAAAAAGCGCTTAGGCTTAGTATCTTTCATAACCTTCCTAATCTTAGAAGATTCAATGGTATTATTGCCAGAGAAAGTAAGTTGAGAAATAGGTATTTTTTTTCCTCTTTCTACATTAATTCTAAGTTTAACTGTATTTCGCTTTAAGTCGTCTGGTATTTGTTCAAAAGTTGCAAAAGCATCCAAAAATCCCTTCTCTTCGTAAAATAATTTTATTTCACGATTGGTGCTATTTAAAACATTTTCTGTGATAATCTGACCTGCTTTTAAGGTAAGCGCTTCGCGCAATTCTTCTGCTTTACTTTTCTTTAAACCCTTAATGGTAAAATTAGATAATCGCGGTTTTTCCTTTACCTGAATCTCAAAGAAAATCTCATCGTCCTCTATTTTTTTTACTGATAATTTCACATCTTCAAACAACTTTTGTTTCCAAAGATTGCTAATTGCTTTGGTTATATCTTCAGATGGAATTCTAATTTTTTGGCCAACTTGCAAGCCACTTAAAACTACCAAAACACTTTTATCATAATATTCAGTTCCAACAATATCTACACCACCAATGATATATTGTCTTGGATTATTATAATTCATTAAAAAATAAGCATCCAAGGTTTTCTTAGTCAGGGTGTCCTTTTCTGTATTTTGCACCTGAGCATACATAAAATGTGGCGCAAAAAGCAAACACAATACCAATAAAATTAGGTTCTTCTGGTTCATACTAACTACTTATTTGCTCACTGGTTTTACCAAAACGTCTTTCTCTGTTTTGAAAGTCATAAATCGCATCATATAAATCTTCTTTTGTAAAATCGGGCCATAATTTTTCAGTAAAATACAGCTCACTATAAGCGATTTCCCATAGCAAAAAGTTACTAATTCTTTTTTCACCGCTGGTTCTGATCAACAATTCTGGGTGGGGCATCCAATGAGTAGACAGATAAGTATCAATTAATTTATCATTGATATCGCCTACTTTTACTTTTCCATTGATTGCATCCTGACTGATATTTTTCACTGCCTGAACCAAATCCCATTTTGCGCTGTAACTTAAGGCTAAAACTAAATCCATGCGAGAATTATTTTTCGTTTCTTCCATGGTAACCTGAATTTGTTTTTGACACTTTTCTGGCAAATCAAGTTGGTTACCAATAAAAGATAGTCTTATCCCATTTTTCATTAAGGTAGGTAGTTCTTTTCGCATGGTATCTACTAACAACTCCATTAATGCGCGCACCTCCAAGGCTGGTCTATTCCAATTTTCTGTAGAAAATGCATATAAAGTAAGGTATTTAACTCCAATCTCTGCGCAAGCCTCGGTAATTGTTTTTACTGTAGTTACACCGTTTTGGTGACCAAAAATCCTAAACTTACCCTTACCTTTTGCCCACCTACCATTTCCATCCATTATTATTGCAATATGCTTGGGCATTTTATCTGCATGTAACTTTTCTTTCAAACTCATTTTTTTCTCAACTATTTCCAACACACTTTAAAAAAATCGGGCGCATTTTGTTTTAGTATTCAATCGCATTGCACACCCAATTGTAAAGCTCATATACCAATCTTTTGTATTAGGGTCACCACGTCTATAACCTAATTTATAATTAGGCATTCCAGTTTTTTCAATAGATCTATCTGTAAGTGTTGCGCCAATTAATCCACTTTGCTCAAATCTGTTTACCACATCAGGATAAACAGTGCTGACATCATCTAAGTAATCAGTGAAAGTTCTCCTAAAACCTAGCTGACACTCAAATGCAAACTTTTTACTAGCCATGTATTTAAACCCAATACCAAATGGAATGGCCATTGATAGTTTACTATAAGATACTCCCTCTGTTCTATAATCACTTAAATCGTACCAAACCCCGCGCAGATTAGCTTGCGGGTTATACTGAAATCCTGCAATACCAACATAGATATAGGAAGTATATTTTTTGTCTAATACATAAGGCCCATATTTAAGGTAATTAAACTCAACTACCATGGCGGCTTCATTAATATGACTTTGAAAACTTAAATTTCTGGCGGCATTATATGCAAAATTATTATCATTACCAGAAACGGTATATCTATTTAATTCGGTCTTTATAGCCCAAGTATTATTTAAATTTCTTCTGATAAATAAACCTAAAGCAGGGTGTATTTCATTCAAGCTAACACTGGGTGCTAAATCACCGTAATAGGTGCTTGCACCAGCTTGCAGACCCAATTCTGTCTTTTGAGCCATACTTAGCAAACTGAGTAAAAGAAAAATGAAAAGCAGCCCCTTTTTCATCAAATTAAAATTGAGGACATCCCTGACCTCTAAAGCGAAGTGTGTAGGAAAGAGTTATTCCAGCCATAAAGTACATGTCGTTTTTGAAATTTTGACGCATACTTCTTTTATCATTTTCATTAAAAATATAAGCTTCTGATAATGGATTAGGATTGTTAATGGGATCAACACTTGGATTAAGCTCCCATGAACGATCAGATAAATGCAATCCAGTTCTTCCTGTTGCACCACTAATTACAGACCTACTTCCATACACACCACCCACATCATCTAAATAATTTGTTGAGGTAAATCTCAATCCAGCTTCAACGCCAAGAAAAAAATCATCTCCAATTTTTTGTCTAAATCCTAATCCAATTGGAACACAAACAGAAGTTAAGTTGTAAGGCTTAAAATCATTGTAAGTTGTAGAACCTTGTCCTTCGGTGGCCACAGGCTGCAGCTCAATAGTGGTATTGTTATAAGTAGTTTTAGGATTAAAGTTGAATATACCTATTCCTAAAAAAACATAGGGAACAAAAGGCCTAGTATTGTATGAATTTAAATCATTGGGTAATAAATTAAACTCACCATGTAAGGAAAATTCATATATGTCTGAGAAGAAATTTAGATTCCTGTACTTGTTGAATTCAAAATCTTTTACCTCCACTTGGTTCAAAACATAATCTCTTTTTTCAGAAACAAAGTTTTTATCATCCCCAGAAACCCTGGCGTATCCAAAACTTCCTTTCATTGCCAAACGCGGTGAAAAATTATATCTCCCAAACAAAGACCCAGAAAAATGAGTCTGTTTCATAACAATTTTTTCATTGCTCAAATCTCCCAAATAATTAGATGCACCAAGCATTAAGCCAACTTCTACTTGTTGGGCATTAACAATCAAGCTACTAACGAGCGAAAAAACGAATAATAATTTTCTTTTTAAACGATCCATAAAAGCAAAAATACTGATTTTTAGGAAACCCGCAAGAATAACGCGCAGTATTCTGAAAATGATACAAAAAAACTAAATTAAAAGGCAGTAAAACGAGTTAGTTCAATGAATTTCAAGTATTAATTCCTGAAATTTCTATTATCAAAACCCCACATTAATTTTTCGCGGAGTGTTTTTAAATAATTATCGCCATCTAAACGGATTAGATTTAAACAGAAATCTGCTTTCTTGATGGCTATTTGGGTACTCGTATTGATGCTTTCTGAACGTGAATCTAAGGTTGCTAAAAAGGTAGAACTGCGACCCTCTACTTCAAATGAAATAACATTTTGATCCGAAATAATAATTGGCCGAACATTTAAATTATGAGGCGCGATCGGGGTAATTACAAAACTTTGTGAAGAAGGGTAAAGAATGGGGCCACCGCAACTTAAATTATAACCTGTAGACCCTGTTGGAGTTGAGATAATTAAGCCATCGCTCCAGTATGAATTTAAAAACTCGCCATTAATGTACGTATGAATGGTAATCATACTTGAACTATCTTTTTTGTGCACCACAAAATCGTTTAAAGCATATTTTACGCCACCAAACATATTTTTATTGGCACTCAATTCTAACAAGGTTCTTTTATCTATTGAAAAAGCCCCATTTTCCAATTGTTTTATTAGTTTATATGAATCTGCAGCAGATACCCCTGCTAAAAAACCCAACCTACCTGTATTAATGCCTACCACAGGGATGGCATGTTGCCTAATTATTTCTAAACTATTTAAGATGGTTCCATCACCCCCAATACTGATAAAAAAGTCAGTTTCACTCGCATTAAAATCTTCATAATCATTGAAAACTTTTAAATTTAATGGCAAGTGTAAGCCATTGCGAAGGCAGTCTTCGTAATATTTCCTGTAGATAGTGAATGGAATTTGTTGTTGAATCAATTCATCAAAAAAACGTTGAATTTCTTCAAAGCGGTCTTCCTTAAAATGTTTACCAAAAATTGCTAATTTCATATCAGGTACTTAAATACTTAAGCAGCCAATTATACCTATCATCCATGCTTTGATTAGGATCGAGCGGAGAATTGCTGTGAATTACATGATAACCAAATCTATCTAGGCTTGCCATTACATGATTGAGGTAAGTTTTATTTAACTTAATTGAAACATGAAGCAAATTGGAATTAGTTCCTTTGTGCTCAACCATTAAGTGCAATATTTTGGCATCATTGCTTTCACAAATTCTAGCAATTTCTGCCAGAGAATATTGGATTACTGGAACTTCAATAATCAAAAAAGAGCCTTCTTGAGCCAAAGCTAAGGAAGCAAATGATTGTTTTAATACATCTTTAGCGGCAATAATACCTTTAAATTGCTGTTCAGAATTAATTAGCACCAAGGTATCATGCTTACTTTGCTCAAAACGTTGCCAAAGTTCAAAGAAATGGGCAAACTCATGAATTAAATAGGTTTTCAGATTTACTTCCATGCAATCGTCTACCCTATTTTTATCTGTTTGTTGCAATATTAACTCATTTACCATTCCCAAAATTTTTCCACCTTCTACAATTGGAAGTTCTTTCACCTTGCAATCTTGCATAAATACTTCTGCAGATGCTACCGAATCTGATTTTTTCAGAGGAAAAATTTCATGAGATATAAATTGATTGGCAAACATTTAATTTAACTGATAAGATGTTTTTTATAAAATTGATCTGCCAATGCATTGAAGGTAATGGGTTGTTCCATCATGGGCGCGTGTCCACATTTATCTATTAAATGCATTTCAGAATTTGGCAGCAAACTATGAAACTCTTCACAAACCTCGGGAGGTGTTACAGAATCTTGTTTCCCCCAAATTAAGCAAACCGGCATTTTAAAATTAGGTAAATCATTGCGCATATTATGTCTGATGGCAGATTTTGCCATTGTTAAAATGCGTAATAATTTACCTTTATCTTGAATAATGCCGTATACCTCATCCACCAATTCATCGGTGGTAGTTGATGGATCATAAAAAGTTAAACTAATGCGGTCTCTCAAATATTGTTTATCTCCTTTGCGCGGATAAGAAGCTCCAAATGCATTCTCATATAAGCCTGAACTCCCAGTTAGCAGGAGCGTTTCAACTACTTCTGGATATTTTTTAATGTAAACCAAAGCCACATGGCCACCCAAAGAATTGCCTAGCAAATGAACTTTGGTGAATCCTTTAAAAGTGATAAACTCTTGGATAAAGTTTGCTAAACCTTCTACACTCAACTTTAAAATATTCATTTCAAATATTGGCATCAGAGGTATAACCACCCGATGGGTTTTACTAAAATGATTTAATACGTCTTTCCAATTACTCAGGGCACCAAATAGTCCATGCAACAATACAAGAACCTCACCCTCTCCTTCGTCAATGTAACTAAATTTCCCTTCCTTACGAATATTGTACTCCATTCAAATTATTATTCTTTATCAAATATATACAAATCTTACTTTTACCTAAAATTTTTTGCCAAAGCTAAAAAGTTTTTTATCATCCTCAAGCCAAATTGTGTTTCGCAACTTTCTGGATGAAACTGTAGACCAAAAACTGGCAATGAAATATGAGATATTCCCATTATTTCTTGATTACTCCAGCAGTTTACTGTTATTTCATTCGGCAATTCGGTTAAAATAAGTGAATGATAACGCGTTGCAGAGAATTGATTTGGAATTCCATCAAACAAAACACCTCCAGAATGAGTCATTTGATCTACTTTTCCATGCCTTGGAATCATTGCTTTTACCAATTTTGCTCCAAAATATTCTCCAATTGCTTGATGCCCTAAACACACCCCTAAAACAGGCAAAGAAGAGATCCAATTGGGTAAAATCTTCATCAAATATCCCGCTTTATCTGGCGTTGCCGGTCCTGGGCTAATAACCAAAGCGTCAAAACTTGTTGGTTCTAGCTTAAGCAATAAGTCCTCATCATTTCTAATTACCAAACAATCTACACCTAATTGAGCAAAGTAATCGCCCAATATATGTGTAAAAGAGTCGTAATTATCTATTAGTAAAATCTTCAATTTGCTGTTATTAACGAATAATATACCGCTAAGGTTTTGGCATAATGCTTTTCCCAACTAAAATCTTTTACTCGGGCATTTCCCAAATTCACTAATTCGGCACGCAAATTAACATCATTTATAAGCAATTTCATTTGCTTGCATAAATCATTCTCTATTTCCGGATCAAATTGCAGCGCCGCATTTCCTGCTACCTCTGGCAAACTTGATCTATTACTAATTAATACCGGAGTTTGAGATGCAAAAGCCTCCAAAATTGGAATTCCAAATCCTTCATAGAGTGAGGGAAAAACAAAGAATAAGGCATTTTCATAGGCAAATTTTAATTGATATTCATTGAGCGCCTGCTGCTTTATCCTACCCTTTAAATTGGCCTTATTAATAAGTTCCATTTCAGCAGAAGAAAATGGTCTGCTTCCTGCACAAAATAAATGGATATCAGGAAATTCAATGCTAATCTTTTCAAAAGCACCTATCAATTGATTAAAATTTTTATATCCAGCCCGCTCTCCCACAAACAGAATATATGTATTGGGCAACCCTGAAATAGGTTCAGAATAACTGGGCAGAGAATGAGCAAGAGGAATCACTTCAATTATTTCTGGATTTACAGAAGAATACTGTGCTAATAAATCTTTTTTTGTGTGCTCAGACACTACAATGATCCTATTGGCTCTGGCAATATTGGCGGCCTTCTTTGCTGCCATGTTACGATCAGATAGATTCGTGGGAAATTTTTCATGTATCAAATCATGCACCGTAAAAACCAAGTGAATGGGCAAATGATCTAAAGCCTTCATGTAATAATCTTCATAAAAACTAGGATGAAAAACATGGATGCTACCTGATTTTAACAAATGATTGACACGTCTGTGATTAATCCATTTTAATATTGCTCGCACCATCTTACCCTTTAATGGAAAAGAATATGATTTTAAAAATGGTGGTAAAACAGTTTGATGAAGGGCATTTAAATATTCATTTTCAGAATAGGTTGAAGTAAAATGTAATCGAATCTTATTTTCTTTTGGAAGTCGTTTTAGTAACTCAGAAAATATGCGTGATACGCCGCCAAAACGCTGATAAATAAAAATTTCATCATCAATAAGCAATTGTATCATAGCTACTTAAATCTATTACTGGCCAAGAAAACCTAATTTTAAATGTGTAAATTAATAGAAGTTATCTATTTAAAACAAATTTGCTAGCACAATTATTTGCAGTATTCAACCAATTTATCGGGCTGAACCAATCTCATATTAGTGTAAAAATACGCATGATATTTTCATTTACCTTATACAGAAGCGTGGGAAATTTTCTCTAATGCAATTTTATTCAGAATTCTAATTTTTTTCCCTTCCATGTCAATTAGCTTGTCGTTTTTAAATTCAGACAACAAACGAATAACTGTTTCTGTGGCTGTTCCTACAATATTGGCAATATCTTCTCTTGGTAATGTTACCGAAATTAAATTCTCATCTGTATCATTTTCATTTTGAAAAGTCTTTTGAAGAAACAATAAAGTCTCTGCCAGTCTTTCTCTTACACTTTTTTGAGCTAAACTTTGTATGCGTTCGTCAGCCAAGCCCAAATCATGGCAGAGTGATTTTAACATGTGTTTATTGATTTGAGCGTTTTTTTCTAACAGGTTCAAGAAAACATCTTTTGGAATAAAACAACAAATTGTATCTTCAATGCATGTTGCCGTGGCCACTAATGGCTCCTCTGCAATTAATGCTCGATAACCTAAAAACTCCCCCTCTCTGGCAAACCTAATTATTTGCTCTTTGCCATCTTTATTAGATCGGGTCAACTTGATTGTACCTTTGCTTAAGCAGTAAATTCCAAGCGAAATATTATCTTCATAAAAAATAGATTGGCCTTTTTTAAAATGACTGCAAGATTTAGCAGCAGAGACAATATCTAATTCCTCTTGGGTACAATACGACAAAAAAGATACTGATTTAGCATCACAGGTTTTACAATCTAAATGTATTTTTTGCATGTAAAAAGATTTGAGTAACTCAGTTCCTATTCAAACTAAGCTCTTTTAATCCAAAATTCAAACAGCTCTTTTTGAGAAAATGATAGATTATCTTTAATCTTTAGTTCACAACTTAAATATCCTAACTCATTTTCAGAAATAAAAAACTCTAAACCAAGCAGTTCAAAAGTTCTATGCAAGTATTTTTCCCAATGCCCAAATCCATCAATTAGCTCTGAAAAATACGTATCAAAATTGAGCCCCGACATATTTTCAAGCAACTCTTGGTACATCCTTTGAGAATATCCTACTCCACGCTTGTATGAATGATTGTATAATTCTCTCATCACATCATCAAGCCTTAAAGCTCCTTTTGTTTGGTTCAAAACCTCAATATCTGCTACCCAGGCAGCTATTAAACCTTCCATATAAATTGAAACTTTTCTACCTTTCACCCCTGGCACATAACCATCTAACCAAGTATCAAAACTTGAATCTGCTAAGGAATAATGATTTCTTCCAGGGTTGTTTAAATGTCTTTCCAAATCACTGGCCAAACTTTTAAGATACGTTTCAAGATTCCAAACACCGCTTCTCAATAACATCAAATCGCCATAATAGGTGGTAACGCCCTCATAAATATAGCCCAACCTAGAATAGTTTTCCTTAGTAAAATCGTATGGCCACATTTCTTCCGGGCGCATGCGTTTTATATTCCACATATGAAATAATTCATGTGAACTTATCGCCAAAAAATCATTGTAAAAATCTATCTCATTAATGCTACTGGAAGGCCCCATCGCAATAACTGTAGAATCTGCATGCTCAACACCGTGCCTAAATTTATCTGGCAAAATCAAGTATAAAAAATGATAATCTGTAAGTGGTAATTCTCCAAATATTTTGGTCTGAGCCAAAGCATATTTTCTAGTTTGCTCCTCTAACAAAGCCATGTCTGCTACCACTCCACCCTCAAACCAAAAGTGAATAGTGGTTTGGTTCAAACCAAAAGAATGGTGAAGCAGATTGGGCGAAGCAAAAAAGGGACTATCGGCTAATTGATCGAAGTTTTGTGCTTGAAAGGTATGATTAGCACTGGTTAACTGACAAGCAATTTGCCAATGTTTAGGAACATCTAATTTTATCGTAAAAAGTTCTTCCTCCCTACCCACCACATACATAAAGCAATGCACTGGATTGAGATAAAGCAAGGATTCACTCACATAACAAGCACCTGCATCTGGCTGCTTCGCAAAATATTCATATGATACATGTATTACTTGATGGTTCGAACAATTAATTTCCCAACAATCTTTACTGAGTTTATAAAAATCAAGAGAAGCGCCCTTATCATCTGAAATCTTTAACTTACGGATATTCTTTGCAAAATTGCCAAGCTCATATCTGCCAGGTCTCCAAGCCGGCAGTTGCAATTTAATTTTATCAGAGCCAAAAGTTTCTATCTGAGCATAAAATCCAACAAAATGTTCATTGGCATCTGCTAGGTGTACGTTATATATCATGTTAAAAATCTTTCTGTATTTAATTAATCATGGAGATCTGGGCACAAAATATTTAATAAATTCAGAACTTTGCAATTTTTTAACTTTGTTCGCAGAAAAATAAACAAACCTTACTTATTACAGATATGAATATAGCATACATAGTTGCCATTATTTCGGTATTATTACTTCTAATATTTTCAGCACTATCTTTTACTAAAACAGACAACCTGCGCTTTCAACTTATTTATGTGGTGGTAGCTACTTTTAATATTGGAATTTTAGTGAGTATCATAACCATTAATTATGGTAATCAAAGTGCGCTCATTTGGCCTGCTCTATTATTCATTCACGTTACAAATAAGGTTAGGGAGATTTATAAATTTTTATAATCAATCCCCTAATGAAAACCATACACACAGAAATAAAAGCATTTTTAGAAGAAAAGGTAGATCAATACAATAGACAAAGTTTTATTGAGCCAGATCCTATTAGCATTCCGCATAGATATACACACAAGGAAGACATTGAAATTGCCGGTTTTTTAGCTGCCAGTATTGCTTGGGGTAATCGAAAAATGATTGTGCAAAACGGACACAAGATGCTTGATTTGTTGGGAGCATCTCCTTATGATTTTGTGCTTTCACATGCCCAAAAAGATCTGATAAAACTAAATCCATTTATTCATAGAACTTTTAATGGAATCGATTTTACATTTTTCATTAAAGGCTTGCAGCATATCTATACCAAACATGGTGGTATGGAACAAATTTTTGCAAAGAATGCATCACCAGGCAACTTGCAAATTGCCATTAGTATGTTCAAGCAATTATTTTTCGAAATTCCACACCCTATCAGAACCCAGAAACACCTTTCAGACCCACTTAAAGGCTCCGCTGCCAAAAGATTAAACATGATGCTTCGCTGGTTTGTAAGAAAAGATAATCGCGGGGTAGATTTTGGCATTTGGAGTAATCAAATCCATCCTAATCAATTGAGCATACCTTTAGATGTACATTCTGGCAATATGGCTAGAATGTTGGGTTTACTAAATAGAAAACAAGATGATGCCAAAGCTGTACAAGAATTAGATAACATACTCAGGCAATTAGACCCGCTAGACCCAGTAAAATATGATTTTGCGCTGTTTGGTCTCGGAGCCATGGAAAAATTCAAATAAACTTAGATAATAAATATATTTGTACTGTTAAAACACTAAACAATGAATGTAAAAAAAATAATGATGTACGGTAGCATGGGAACCATGCTCGCATTTGCGGCATGTAAAAGTGATCATAAAACTGCTCA
>CANHDN010000065.1 GCA_947459415.1 Bacteroidota bacterium | reverse complement strand
TATACTTTTATAAATCACAAGCAAGCAAGAGGTTGGCGACCCAATTCTGGGTTTGATGTAAATACCTTGTATGCCTCTGTTATTTGGAAACCATTGCATCGATTAAAGTTACAAGCAGATTATACGTTTATGCGCTACAACGCCCAACAGGCTGGTGGATTAACAGATGCGCAATTTGAGCAAAATCCGCAGCAATCTTTGCGGGCCAGAAATTGGTTTAGGGTTAATTGGAACTTATTTGCCTTACATGGCGATTATAATTTTTCAAATAAAACCAAATTGAATACCCGCACTTTTGGCTTGCTTTCTAGCAGGTATTCGCTGGGTAATTTAGAACGAATTAATGTGGCAGATTTGGGTGGTAATAGAACTTTTATTGCTGGCGATTTTGCTAATATTGGAAATGAAACACGCTTGTTACATTCATATTCCTTGAAAGGAAAACCTCAAACCATATTAGTTGGTGGAAGATGGTATTTGGGTAATACCAAATCGGTTCAGGGCGATGGAAGCAGCGGAAGCGATGCAAATTATGCTTTATTAAATCCACAATCGCCAGAAGGCTCAGACTATACTTTTGCAAACAAAAATGCTTCTTTTTTTATAGAAAATATTTTTAGGTTCAATGCCAAATGGAGCCTAACGCCAGGTATACGTGCAGAATATATTCACACAGCTTCGGATGGGTTTTACCGCGTTTTGAGTAGAGATTTTAGCGGAAATATTATTGCAGATACTAGTATTGTTGGTTCAGAGCGAAATGAAAGATCTTTTGTTTTTGCAGGTATTGGATTGAGTTATAAAGCCAAAGTTTGGTTGGAGTTTTACGGCAATATTTCGCAGAATTACCGGGCAGTAAACTTCAATGATTTGCGGATAGTTAACCCTAATATTAAGGTGGATGCCAATATGAAGGATGAACGTGGATTTAGTGCAGATGCAGGTGCGCGTGGAAATTATGAGGGAATTGTAAACTATGATGTGAGCTTATTTTTATTAAGCTACCAAGATAAAATTGGTCAGGTATTGCGGGCTGATAAGCCGCCTTTGTTTCAAGATTATAGGTTCAGAACAAATATTGCGGATGCAAGGAACTCTGGGGTGGAGTGTTTTGTGGAAGTAGATTTATTAAAGTTAAGAAATAGAAAAACAAAGGCTCATGTATTGTATTTTTTAAATGTTGCCTATGTGCATGCCGTTTATAGGAGGGCCGCAGATAAATCTTTGGAAAATAAAAAAGTGGAGATGGCTCCACCCATTTTAATTAGAAATGGACTGAGTTATAAATATAAACAAGTAAGTGCAACGTTTCAGCTTGCCTATGTTCAGGAGCATTATACAGATGCCAGCAATGCAGTAAGGGTGAGTGGTGCCGTAAATGGGATTATTCCAAGTTATACGGTGGCAGATTTTTCTGCAGCATATGAATGGCGTAGGCTAACATTAGAGGCCACCTGCAATAACCTATTTAACCAAATGTATTTTACCCGCAGGGCAGATTCTTATCCGGGTCCGGGGATAATTCCAAGCGATGCGCGAAGTGTTTATATTAGTTTGGCCATCCGATTTTGAGAAACATAAGCAGGTTTAACTGCCAATTTTAAATATTAAATTGGCTAACATAGTAAAATTGCTGTTTTGCCAATTTCCATTTTTTTCGAAGAGGGCTTGTGTACTTTTCAAATAACGTGTTTCTACCCGCAATAATATATTCGGATTGGGTGCAAAATCTAGGTTAATGGAGTATCCATTGCAATCAAACCCTTTGCCATTAATGGGCGCAATGTGTGCGTTATTGATATCGGCAAATCTTTCAATCCTTGCTGCAGTTTTTAGTTTACTGTTCATTTGGTATTGAGCAATGGCAACCGGACTAAACCAATGGTGATAACTTGAACTATTGATAGCTGTTTGCTGCAATCCTAAATCAAAACCACCAATTACTTTTAGTTTTTTACCAAATTTCCATTGCCCATAAAAATTTTGAAAATAACGCATGCGCCTGGTACTATCTGGGTCTACGGTTCCAATAAAAGTGCTCCAGTTAAATAAAAAATCTGATTCGGTGGTATAAGTAACTTGTGTGCCTATCGCTGGTAAACTATTGCCAGCCACATATTGAATGCGCTGCCATCCATTTAATAAGGATGCACTCATTTTCCATGATGCATTGGGTTCATAACTCAATTTAGCACCTGCCATGTAATAAGGAGAATTTTCTGCCAGTAAAGACCTACTCAGGTTCATATTATCTGCTGATACGGCACTTTCAAAACCGATATGCGACTGAAAAATTCCGGCATCAAGCCAAATAGTTCTTTTTTTATTTAATGAAAATCCTGCATTTGCTTCCTGAAAATGCCTTAGAATGGCATGGTCTGTTGCATAGTTATCGTTTACATAAGTGCCGGTTTGAACCGATACGTTGGCTCTATATTTTTCATGATTGATGCCCACTTTAAAATAGCCAAGGTTTAGGTCTACTTTTCCGTGTCTGTTATGATTGTATAAAAATGATTGCCTTTTTTCTCCCTCCGAAAAACCATTATCATAGGCCCAAAAGAAATCTCCATAAGCTTCCCATTTTATAGTTGGCTTTGTGGCTTTGGTACTATCTGTATTGGCCCTTACCTCGTTGAATGATATGCATAAAACGAGTAATAAAGGAATCCATTTAGACGTGCAGTACTTCATATAAATTTTTATTTTTCGGGTGCAATTACGAAGTATTTTTCTTTAAACCAAAATGCAAGATTTACTAATGCAATTAGCGCAGGGACTTCTACTAAGGGTCCAATTACACCTGCAAAGGCTTGACCGCTCTGAATGCCAAATACACCAATAGCTACTGCAATGGCCAATTCAAAATTATTTCCAGTGGCTGTAAATGCGATAGAGGTGGTTTTGGCATAATCTGCCCCAAAATATTTGCCAAGAAAAAAACTTAAAACAAACATGCAGACAAAATAAATCATTAAAGGAATGGCAATTCTAATTACATCTAGTGGAATTTGAACGATTAATTCACCCTTTAAACTAAACATCAAAATAATGGTGAAGAGCAGGGCAATTAAGGTGATGGGAGAAATGGCTGGAATGTATTTTTCTTGAAACCAATTTGCACCCTTTAACTGAATGAGTATATACCTGCTTAGTATGCCAAGTGCAAAAGGAATTCCTAAATATATGCCAACACTCTCAGCAATTTGAGCAATACTAATGGAAACCTCATATCCTTTTAAACCAAAAATTGGAGGTAATACGCTGATAAAAAAATAGGCGTATACACTATATAATAAAACTTGAAACAGGCTATTTAATGCAATTAATCCGGCGGCGTATTCTCTGCTTCCGTTGGCTAAGTCGTTCCATACTACTACCATGGCAATGCAACGTGCTAAGCCAATTAAAATGAGGCCTATCATATATTCTGGATAATCTTGTAAGAATAACAATGCAAGTGAAAACATTAAAATGGGTCCAATAATCCAATTTAAAAATAGAGAGGCGCCCAAGACTTTTATGTTGTTAAAAACCTTACCCATTTCTTCATATTTTACCTTAGCCAAGGGAGGATACATCATTAAAATTAAGCCGATGGCCAGTGGAATATTGGTTGTTCCACTAGAAAAAGATTCAATAAATAAACTGCTATCAGGTATAAAATACCCAATGGCAACGCCAAGTATCATGGCTATAAAAATCCATAAGGTGAGCCAACGATCTATAAATCCTAGTTTTTTTCTGTTAGCAGCCGGTGCGCAATTGGTATGAGACATGGTTATATAAAGGTTTATGTATTAGAATAATTCTATTAACAGCATTTACTTTTTTTGTTAATTAAGTGCTTACTTATATGTTCAAAATAGGATTGCAATTTGCTTAGCGCTTTTTCATCGATGCAATAACAAATGGCATTTCCTTCAATATTTCCCTTAATTAAGCCTGCATTTTTTAGCTCTTTTAAATGTTGAGAAACAGTGGCCTGAGCCAAGGGTAATTCATTTACAATATCTCCACAAATACATGAATCTACCTTGAGTAAATAATCTATAATGGCAACCCTAGCTGGGTGTCCAATGGCTTTAGCTAAGGTAGCAATTTGATTTTGTTTATTGGTAAAATGATCGGTTTTAGTAATGCCCATGTTAAATTAGTTTATAGCAATATTACGATATACAATTTTGAACACATAATTTTTTTTCATTTTAAACTTTTACCAAAAAGATTTATCATTGAATTCAAAATTATTTTTCATGAAAAGTTTTCAAATTGAAATAAAATGGGCTCTTATTTTCACCCTGATTGGACTAATTTGGGTGGTATTAGAAAAGAGCTTTGGTTTGCATGATGTAAATATTGCCAAGCATGCTTTATATACTAATTTTATTGCCATACCAGCAGTTGCTGTGTATGTGTATGCTTTACTAGATAAAAAGAAAAATTATTACAAAGGCAACATGTCTTATCAGCAAGGATTAGTTGCTGGCATTATTATTTCAATAGGTGTTGCGTTGCTTGCTCCACTGAGTCAATACATTGGTTTAAACATGATTTCTCCTCAATATTTTAACAATATCATCAATCATGTGGTGGCTCAAGGGCATATGACCCAAGCACAAGCATTAGATTATTTTAACCTTAAGAGCTATATGATTCAATCTGTATGTCTTGCTCCAGTCATGGGCATTATTACCAGTTTAATTGTGGCATTTGTGGTGAAAAGTAAAAAGCACTGATCAGTTTCAAGATATTCTTGGGTCAAACCGTTTGAAATCAGATTTATTTCTAGATTAATTTTGCTTTACCCTAACTAAAGCGCAAATTTGCGCGTTATTAAAATAAATAGTAAAAGGTAGCATGGCGCTGGATCAATTAGATGATACACTTTCTGATGGGAAAGAAATGGGCTTTTTTGAACACATTGATGAATTAAGAAAATACATCATTCGTTCTGTCATTGCCATTTTAGTTAGTGCAGTTATTGTTTTTATAAATAAGAGTTTGGTATTTGATACCATTTTGTTTGGGCCTATTCATACCAATTTTTGGACTTACGAGCAAATGTGTAAGCTATCTTTTTGGTTAACAAACTCCGATGAATACTGCGTAAAAGAAATTGGTTTTGTATTGTCTAATATTGACATAACCGGACAATTTAGTCAGCACTTGTTCATTTCCTTTATTGGCGGATTTATTGTTGCTTTTCCTTTTGTTTTATGGCAATTATGGGCTTTTATTAAACCAGCATTAAGTAGCAAAGAAATTACCTACGCCAGGGGTTTTGTATTTTTTAGTTCTGGCTTGTTCTTTATTGGGATTCTATTTGGATATTATTTTCTTTCTCCCCTGTCTATTAACTTTTTAGGTTCTTACCGGGTGAGTGAATTAGTAAGCAATGAGATTAATTTAGAGTCTTATGTTTCATTTTTAGCTACCACTACCTTTGCCTGCGGTTTAATTTTTGAAATGCCCATGTTGGTGTATTTCTTGGCAAAAATTGGTATTTTATCTAGTAGAATAATGCGCAAATACAGGCGTTATGCCTTAATTGTAATTTTAATTTTATCTGGGATTTTAACACCTTCTCCAGATATGGCAAGTCAAATTATGATGGCATTGCCGTTATATGGATTATTTGAAATTAGTATTTTGGTTGCTAAAAAAGTGGAAGACAATAAAAAATAAAAAATCTATTTGTAAGGTTCAGAAATAATTAAATATATTCGTGTATAAATTTATTGAAACAATGAAAACAGTAAAATTTCTTGCCATTGCTTTGGCAGCATTATCTATGAGCTTTAGTGCTTGTAAAAAAGAAGAAGAAAAAACAGAAACACCTAAAGTTGCAGGCAGTACCTTACTAACTGGAAAAGATTGGAGAGTTTCAGCATTAACCATTGTTAGTGCAGGAGGAACGATAGATGTACTTGCAGCTATGCAAGCTTGTGAAAAAGATGATTTGCAAGAATTTATGGCAAATGGAAATATTGTTAATAAAGCTGGTGCAACCAAATGTGATCCTGCAGACCCAGATACTGAGCCAGGTGGAACTTGGGCATTTTTAGACAATGACACCAAATTTAGAGTGATAGATGGTGATACTTCTATTGCAGAGGTGGTAGAATTAACTGCAACTAAATTTAGGGTTAAATTGGTAGAGAATGATAATGGTACCGTTTATACTACCAACGCAACTTTTGTAAAGAACTAATTGGACTTTCCAACCACATAAAAAAGCCATCCAAGATTCGGGTGGCTTTTTTATTTTAATGCCAGCCCTTAAATTTGAACAATGAAAATAGCAATAGGTTGCGATCACGCAGGATTTGAATACAAAGAAGCCATTAAGGCGGGTCTTTTATCACAAGGATATGAAGTTTCAGATTTTGGAACACATAGCACAGATTCTATGGATTATCCAGATTCGGCACACCCTTTAGCTACTGAGGTAGAATTGGGTGTGGCAAGATTTGGGATTTTAATTTGCGGCAGTGCCAATGGAGTTGCCATGACTGCCAATAAGCACCAAGGAATTAGGGCAGCTATTTGCTGGGAAAATGAAATAAGTGCCTTAGCTCGTTTACACAATGATGCCAATATTGTTTGTATACCAGCACGTTTTATTAGCTTAGATTTAGCTCAGGAAATTGTGCAAACTTTTATTCAAACAAGTTTTGAAGGTGGCAGACATGCCAATAGGGTGAATAAAATTGCTTGTTGCTAATTGGCCATGCAAAATATGGTAGCTGGTATTCAACAGGCAAACATGCGCTCCTTAGCCAGGTTTATTTCTTGGATTGAAAATGATGTGCCAGGTTATGAATCTATATTAGCTCAATTACAATTTCATGCAACACCTATTATTGGAATTACGGGGCCTCCTGGTGCTGGTAAAAGTACCCTTATTAATGCTTTGGTAGGCTCACTGCTTAAACAAAACAAACGAGTGGCTATTGTTGCCGTTGATCCAAGTTCTCCATTTAATCAGGGGTCTTTAATGGGCGATCGCTTGCGTATGAGTGAACATTACCTGCACCCCAATTTGTATATACGGAGCATGGCAAGCAGAGGTAGTTTAGGTGGTTTAGCGCCTAAAATTTTTGAAGTTTGTGATGTGTTAAGAGCTGCCCATTTTGATTATATTATTATCGAAACAGTAGGGGTAGGGCAAAGTGAAGTAGAAATTGCCGCCTTGGCAGATACTACTGTTTTAGTATTGGTTCCAGAGGCCGGAGATGATATTCAAACCATTAAAAGTGGTGTAATGGAAATTGCAGATATTTTTGTTTTGAATAAAGCAGATAGAGAAGGAGCAGCCATTTTCGAGAAAAATTTAACTTCGCTCGCTCATCAATATGCGAGCAAAGAATGGGAAAATCCGGTTATTAAAACAGTGGCCTCACAAGATAAAGGGATAGAGGAACTCATTGATCAAATACATCTTCACCAACAATTGTCTCAAAAAGGCGATAAGAAGATGTTATTGTTATCTCAAAAGGCCATGATGCTAATAAAGGCTATGCGAACCAAAGATATTTCTTTGCCCCAACTTGCAAATGAATTAGCATTGGTGGCAAACAATTCTGATTTTAATTTGTATCGTTTTATAGAGAAGTATAAATCAAACTAATTTACTTTTCTTTTTTTACTTATGAATATTGCCATTCTCTCTGGTTCTGCAAGAGCCAATAATAATACCCTTAGGGTTGCTAAAGCATTAAAACGTATTGCAAGCGAAAGCCATCAAGTAAATATTGTTGATTTTCAAGAATATGATATTCCGCTTATAGCCCAAGGTACCCTGAACCCAGATCAATTAACTAAATTTCAACAAGAACTAATTCATTCGCTTGCAGAAGCTCAATTGGTTATTGTTATTTCGCCAGAATATAATTGGAGCACCACTCCCGAATTATTGAACATGTTGCACTTATTACCTAATAAGCCATTTATGCATTTGTTTAATAATAAAGTTTTCTCTTTTGTTGGAGTTTCAACCGGTAAAGGAGGTAAAGCTCCGGCCCTGCATCTCATGCAAATACTCAATAAAATAGTGAGTTTTGCAAATTTGGAGTCTATTATTGCTGCCAAAATTTTTGAATCTCATTATACCAAAGAAACCTTGGATGCTAGCGGAGAAAGTTTGGGTAATGAAGCATATGACAATGGAATACAATCGTATCTAGATTATACCATTGAAGTAAGTAAGCGTTGGCACAAATAGCTGTTTAGGGTTTCTCAAGGGAAAACTCTTCTACCCTAATTCCGGCTGCATAAATTGGAGTAAGGGTGTCTTCGCGCATGTTTTGTTCCAACTCAATTTTGTAAATGCCTTTTTGATTAAAACGCATTTGCTTGTAAATAGGGATTTGAAAATCAAAGATATCTCCTAAACCATTTCCCAGCCACTTACCTCGCTCATCTAATAAAACAAGTTCCTTTCGTTCTTTTTTGCTCTGCCAATTTGGGTAGGTTTGATGAACCATGATAAAACAATTGCTATACTTATAATCACTACCAACGCGCAGATTTACGTATACATTGTAGGTTTTATTGGTATCTGTAATATTAACATCAAAGTTTAATTTGTTTTTATAATACCAAGCCTGGTTTGGAATATCTATGTTTTCATCAATCAGTCTCGATGAATCACAAGACGAAACAAGGCACACCACCATGAATACATAAATACCTGATCGTATGTTATTGCAAAAATTCATCAACTACTTTGGGTTTTGATTATTTGGCTGTTGATTATTGGGGTTTCGGTTCGGCCTGTTAGGATGGTTTGGTCTTCTATGATTTCTATTCCCATTCCCATTTCCAGCCGCTTTAGTTTCTGTATTTGGGCCAGATTCTGTTGCTTGATTCGTTGTAGGCTTAAATTGGTTTGACTTAAATTGATTACCTTGATTCGGATTATTTCTTGATTTGTTTTTATTTCTGTTCTGGTTGTTTTTTCGTCGGTCTTTTTCATCGAGCCTAGTTAAACTACCAATGCCCATATCATTTTTAAATTCTAATTCTACTTTTTCTGGTTTAAGCGATTTTTTCTCTTGTAATTCTAAGATTGGAAATTCACCTTTTTTGTTTTGCTCTTGGTAAGAAATAACTTGAGAAACCTGCAAACTGAGCCATTCTCCACCCAATTCTGATTGTGGAGCAAACCACATAATACGTTTCAGAATATCAGTTTTAACAGATTTATATACTTTGTTTTCTGCAAATGTAAGTGTTACATAATTCTCTGGTGGAAACTCCTTAATGGCTTCCATATAAGATTCTAATTCGAAGTTTAAGCAACATTTGAGCTTACCACATTGGCCATTTAATTTTAATGGATTTAAGGATAAGTTTTGGTATCGTGCAGCGTGATTGCTCACAATTTTAAAATCTGTAAGCCAAGTACTGCAACATAATTCTCTTCCACATGAACCAATGGCGCCTAATCTTCCTGCTTCTTGTCGATAGCCTATTTGACGCATCTCAATGCGTACTTTAAAACTTTCTGCCAATCTTTTAATGAGTTCTCTGAAGTCAACACGTTCTTCTGCAGTGTAGAAAAAAGTTGCCTTGCGTCTATCACCTTGGTACTCTACATCACTTAGTTTCATGCTAAGTCCTAATTCCATGGCAATGCTCCTTGCCTTATACATGGTAGGTACTTCTAATTCTTGATTTTCTTTGAATTTAGCAATATCTGCTTCGCTGGCTTTGCGTAAAATTTTTCTAAAATCTGTATCGTGCTCGCTGCGGTTATATTTTTTTAATTGAAGCTTAACCAGTTCTCCTTTTAAACTTACCTTTCCAATATCATAACCGTTTTCTGCCTCAACTACCACATATTCGTTGGTAAAAAAATCAACAAAACTACTTTTATAAAATTCTTTGCGTGTTCCTTTGAATCTTACTTCAACAATGTCGAAAGGTTTCATGTGCGGTGGTAAATCCATTTCCGCTAACCAATCAAAGGTGTTTAATTTATTACAACCACCGCTGCTGCAGCCACCACTGCTGCAACCGCCACTACTACATCCTCCTGATCCACAACCCATATATATTTATTCAAATAATAGTTTAACCATATCTCATACCCCAAATAGGCATAAGTAATTTAAGCTGTGCCCTTTTGGGCTTGCTTTAATTGTGTGCCAATATACAAAGAAAGATTTAAAAACAGGATTTTTAGGTTGGCATTTCTTTCAACTGCCACAACTGCTTCATCTATGTGCTGTAAAATTGGGCTTAAATTATTGGCATTTAAAAAACTTGAGAATTTTTCTAAAAATTGCCTCTCTGTGCTGTTTACCCTAACCAAATTTGCTTCTCCATATTTTAATAAAAAAGCAGCGCGCATCATTTGAATGGTATATCCTAAAAAGTTCTTTACATATTCTCTTCCAGAACCAGCCATTTCATCCACCCATTTTTGAAGTTCACCTACTTTTCCGCTAAAACAAAAGCGCATCCAACTGCTGTAACTATTGAAATAACCCTCTTGGTCCATGCTCATTAAAGACATGGCTAAATGATAGTCTCCATCTGCTAATCGGGAAATATCACTTGCTTTTTGTGGCTCACATTGGTGAATATTTACCAAGGCTTCTGTAATATCTTGGTCTCTAAGTTTCGGTATTTTAATGGTCTGAGCCCTAGATAAAATGGTAGCAAGCACTTTTTCTGTATTATTTGCTACCAAGATAATTAAGGTACCCACTGGCGGCTCTTCCAATAATTTTAGAATGATATTTCCACTTAAATGCAAATACTCCGGCAGCCAAATGATTTGAGTTTTAAATTTAGCTTCGTAGCTGGTTAAACTCAGTCTATTAATAATTGACCTACACTCTTCGGCTGTAATATTACCCTGTTTATTGGCATTATTGTCTATGGTTTGCAACCAATTAAAATCATTTATATAGGGGTTTGCCATTAAGGCTTCGCGCCATTCTTCTATGATCTCCTTGGTTTGTTTATACGGAGAAATAGTCGGAACCGTAAAATGTAAATCTGGATGTATTAATTTTTCAAATTTAACGCAGCTGCTGCAGGTTCCGCAACTGTCTTCCTCTAGTTGGTTCAAACAATTTACATATTGGGCATAGGCAAGTGCCAATGCTAAATTTCCACTTCCTTCACTTCCCAGAAATAATTGCGTATGACTTATTCTGCCCGTTTGGGCCATAGCAATCAGCTTTTGTTTTATAAAGTGTTGACCTATAATTTGTTTAAATTGCACGCTTTTAGTTAATTTTAATTGGCAAATTAGTTTTTTTCAGTGCAGAAAGACAAATAAAATTAAATTTAATTAGCTGTGTAGATGAGCTCATTTAATGTTTTTAAATTTTTAATTAAAAGAAAATGCAATGGCATTGCGGTAAAATTCTTTTAAAAAGTTTAATATTGTAGTCTTTTAATGATAAAAACGCTTCTTAAATACAAACTAGCTAACCACTGTCCTAATTGTGGATCTTGGGATTTAGAGCGTATACAACGCCCGTTTTGGGTAAAGAATATTTTGTTTTTTCTGAACCTCAAAACGTATTGGTGCAGAAAATGTTTTACACATATTCATTGTGTTAAAAAACTGGATAACTAATTCCCACCCCAAGTTTCTCTGTCTAAACTTCTGAATTGAATGGCTATCATCCATTTTTTATGTTAGAATTTTTTCTTTTTTTTGAAACATGAGTAAATTAAAAAGCAATGTAATTTTCTGGCTATCTTTTTTCCTATTATCAACGCAATTTGCGAGTGCACAATGTTATTCAGTAACCTTTATGGTTGATTTGAGTAGTAACATTCCTGACTCTAATGGGAGAATTTATGTAATGGGAAATTTTAAAACTCCTTCTTGGGTTGCTGGTGCGGTTAGATTAAGAAAAGTGGATGGTACAACAAATAGATACGCAATGACGGTAACAGATATTTGTAAAGACACCTTCGATTTTATTTTTTTAAATGGCGACTCAAGCTTAACTGCTTCCAGAGAGGTGTTTTTAAATCCGGCGAGCCAAGCTTGTTTAGTAAATGATAGTTTCAATAATTATAATAGAAGATTTGTAAGAACCACAAGTGGTAATCTTACTTTGGCATATAATTTCAAATCTTGTCCAACTATTTTACCCTTAAATCTTAATACTAGCAGAAGAGTTCTATATGAAAGTTTTTCGTCATCATCATTACCTAGTTTTTTGGGTCAATATTTAATAGGATTATCTGATTCCATTAATATTAGGTTTAAGAATTCCAATACCTTTATTTATTACCCAATGAGTTTTCCTAGTAGTGGTGATCCCTACTTTACTGCTGAGTGTAATACTAGGAGGATTTATTATAGCCTAAATGGTATTCCGGTTTCCATAATTGATGGACGGTTTAATTTGCATCCAGCAATCCTAAGAATTTCAGACCAATCTATATTGATGCATAACATGCCTAGTTTTATTAAAATGAGCACCAAACATACTGTTATTGGTAATCAAATTATAATAATGGATTCTATTTATCCCAATATTTCCATTGTTGGCTCAAATTATAAACTGAGAACTGCCATAGTTGAGAGAATAACTGTAAATAATATAAAAACAAGTGGCGAACATGAATTTTATTATGTAATGAAGAAAATGTTACCTGATACATTGATTGCATTAAATAATGCCGGTGTAAATCAGGTGTTCTCTAGGAGTTTTACTTTTCCAGGTTCTTATAGATTGCCTGCAAATGCTACAAATGCCATTAATGTAAATACAGAGCATAGTGTAGAAAATTTTAATAATCTTTTAGCAGTTACATGGATTCAAAATGACGCTTCCAAAGAGGTAATACAATCTTCATGGAGCGAAGAGACCAAATTAGTTGTTACAGATTCTGTAATTTGTTCTAACGATGATAGTGTTCAGGTTTTTGCCTTTGGTGGCAGAATTATGTTAGGGCTTCAGAATTTGGGAACTAATGGGGTTAAACTTAAGCCAAGTTCAACCACTCAATATGTGTATAATAGTAATGATGGCCTGAAAACAATCCCATTTACAATTTATGTTGATGATAGCATTCTAATTACGCCAAATGTTTTAAACGTAAATTTTAATACTTGTGGCAATAATAGTCCTTTTATCATTGGTGGCACCACAACCTATAATCAAAGTAAAACATACAGTTGGTATTTGAATAATTTTCTATTAGCCAATAAGAGCTTACCAATAGATACATTCCGACTAGGTGGTTTATACAAATTGAGGGTTACTTCACACAGGGGTTGTTTTGCAGAGCAAGCTTTTAATATAACAAGTTTAAGTACTACGTTTAACCCCAACTTTAGTTCAAACCGTCAGAATGCCAGCAGCCCACCTTTTGATTTTACTTTTGCTAATCAAACGCCATCCTTGTCTTCGTATGATTATACCTGGAGTTGGGGAGATGGCAGCAAAGACACTATTAATAACCCCATCGTCTTTAAAACCTATTTGGCTAATGGGAGTTATACGGTAAAGCTTGTTGCCAAAGATAAGCTTACGGGTTGTAGCGATTCGGTTACCAAAACTAATTATATAACTTGTTCGGGTTTATTGCCTTTAAATTTTACAAGTTTTAAAACACAGCCATCTTGTTTTGGATCAAGCAATGGTGGGTTTGCAATACTTGCGAGTGGAGGGATAAGCCCGTATCAGTATAAAATTGATTCAGGTACCTATCAAAGTGCTAATAGTTTTTCAAATCTTGGAGCAAAAGTTTATTTAATTAGTGTTAAGGATGCAAACAATACCGTTTATTCCCGATTAGATACGCTTACGAATCCTGCAGCGATTAGCGCAGGTGCCATAAATGGAGCAAATAGCGCTACTGTTAATTCAAGCTATTCGTATGCTATTGCCGCACAATCGGGAGCAAGCTATGCATGGTCTGTGGTTAATGGTTCCATCACTTCAGGTGTTGGCACAAATAATATTCAAGTTTTATGGGGCAGCACTGCTGGGCAGGGTAAAGTTATATTGGTGTTTAGTAAAAATGGCTGCAGTGTTTCAGATACTTTATTAGTA
>CANHDN010000064.1 GCA_947459415.1 Bacteroidota bacterium | reverse complement strand
TGATGTTCAAAATCGGTTCAGGCACAATGTTTATGGTGTATATGGTCTGATCCAAAGCCTTATACAACTGAAACAACATGGGGTCGAACGCAGCATTATCATTGGAGGCCGGCTCAAATTCTTCGATTCTAATAATTCCGCTGATGCCCATATTTTGCGTAATTTCTACCGCATTGGTGCTCCAAGGAGTAATCATGCTGGCACGCGGACCCACAAAGTTTCCACTTAAAACTTCTGTTTGCAGGGCTTGTGCCTCTCCAAAAAGCCAGTTTAATTTAGCTGTGGTTTCGTTTGTAAATGCCTCATTAGATTGAACGGCGAAAATATGTTTACGAGAATTTTCGAAGAAATAAATCATGTTGCGATTTTTATTGTGCCGCGAATTTAGAGCAAATTTTTCGAAAAATTTTGCCCAACAAGTTAATGTAGATAAGGTGTTAAATACTTATCTGTGTTTTTGCAGATTCACTTATTCGCTTAAATTTGTGATTTAAATAGTTTATTTTATATGAATTTTGTGCTATGAACACATTTTCCAGACTGTCATTTTTACTCCTTGTATCCTTAATTTCAAGTTTTTCTTTTGCCCAAAATACTCCTTTGGTGCCTTACCGGGTAGGAAATTTATTTGGGCTCTCAGATGTGAATGGTAAAATGGTTTTGAGCCCAAGATATACGCATGTTGAACCCATTGGAGTGGGTGTTTTCAAATTTATAAGCGCAAATTCACCCAAAAATGCGCTTGGTTCAGACCAAAATTTGAAGGCAAAAACGGGTATAATAGTTGGCACAAAAGAGCTCATAAGCAATAGTAGCCACAATCATTTTACCTACTTAGAACAAGGTATTATTGTAGGTTCAGAAAACTCATATACGAGCCAAAATAGCAATTTATACAGCCTTAATGGAGAAAAATTACTTGATGAAAATATTTCGAATTTTAAATTGATTGTTTCGCCTACTGCAAAACCTCGTGATTGTAAAATTGCAATATTAGCAAAACACAATGATCGTGGTGTGAGTATTTTTATATTCGATACAAAAAAGCAAAAGTTATTAGCTCCTTTACTAGACCATGTAAGCAATTTTAAAATAGAAGAGGAGAGTGGTTCAGATCATTCTTTTATTTGTTCCTACTTAGATAAAAATAATTCCTTTGCTAAAGATGTAATTTATTATGATGCTGCCAGTGGGGAGCATTTGCGTATGCCATATACCGTTGTGCATCAATCAGAAAATGCTCAAGATGAGGAAGAGGTTTATCTCATGGCTGATCCTAATGGCATGGAAGTAAGTGGAGATGATGGGGGTATGGAGTCGATGCCTATGCAAGAAGCTGAACCGGGGTATTCTGATAATAATGGCAAATTACCTAGTTATTTTGAAAGAATAAACGATCAAACCATCCATTTTGGTGGGAAAGAGGTAAGAATTGCTGCCAATGAAAAGGTGTATTTTACGAACACTTATCGTTCTAGTTACCAAACTATTCCGCTACTTTTTTATAATGGCAATCAATATGGTTTGTTATTAACAGATAACTTGCGTTCTGAAGAGCTATACGATACTTTAATATATCTACATAATCAATATCAAGATTATGATAATCCTGCTGTTTTTAATTTTTTGGCGGGTAAAAAAGATGTAAACGGAAAATGGCGTTATGGCATATTACAGGAGAATGGAAAGCCAATAATTCCATTGCAATATGACCAAATAAGTGTCACTTTTAAAGAATTGGAATATGCACTTGAGGATGATAATAAACCAGGGAAATTTGTACTAAAAGATCAAAACATGTATAGCGTTGATGCTAACCTTTGCCTGCAAAATTATTTAAATGGGATATTTATCGTAAAAATGAATGGAAAATATGGTCTACTCAATGCTAAAAATCAAGTTTTATTGCCCATTGAACAGGATCAAATTTGGAAAAATAAAGTCAACTTTCTATCCACGTATCCCATTGGCGATAATCTATATTGTTATCAAAAGGATAATAAATATGCAGCCTTTATTATTCATAGCGGTAAAGGCATTTATAAAAATACCGGAGCCATATTTCCCAAAATACCTTTGTTTATATATGAAAACTACATGGATCAAAATGGACTTGATATATACAGTTTAGCTGATGAAAGTAGCTTAAGGTTTTGTTTAGCAAGTAATAGAGGAATTACCTATTATAGATCCAAATAATATCTTAACTTGAAGATCACGGAATTCACTGGTCTTTAAATGTTTATAAAATCTAGCTAAAAAGGTTTCTTTGTGATTCTAAATGCTCAAAACTTCGTTGTAAATTAAGCTTGGATTAGCTCCATTCAGTCGCTGATCCCTGGAGAGGTGCTTCAAACACAAAAAAGCCTGTTGCTTTCATTCCTCTCCGCTGAAGCTTCGTGGAATTCAATCAACGGGCTTTTTAGCGCCATCGCTTGCAAAATCCTTTGCTGCGATGCGGTTTTGACGCGCTAGCGCAAAAAAGCCCGATTTTGCAACGCAAAATCAGGCTTTTATTGGTTTGGCGGAGAGTGAGGGATTCGAACCCCCGGACCTGTTACAGTCAACAGTTTTCAAGACTGCCGCATTCGACCACTCTGCCAACTCTCCACTGCAAAAGTAGGATTCTACTTCATTAATACAAATGCTATAAATAAAAAATCCCCGCAAACAATCGTTTACGAGGATTTAATATTGAGAATCAGTCTGATTATTCTACAATTATTTTTTGCGTGAAGCTATTTTGACCAATTTTAACCTGCACTAAATAGATACCAGCAGTTAATTGCAAAGCATTTTTGCTGATTTCTACCATTTGAGTTCCTGATTGTTGAACTCCTTGGAATACCAAACCTTTGTCTTTTCCTAAAATATCCATGACACTTATGCTTACTTCTTCAGTATTTTTAAGCTCATATTGTAATTGGGTATTTACATTAAATGGATTTGGCTGAACGGTAAATGCAATTGCCTCTGCTAAATTTTCGTTGTTTAAGCCGGTTTTTAAACCAGTATGTACGTTATCTAAATAGAAATTATTGCCGCCTTGGTATTTAAATTCTATCTTGAAACGAACATTGTTGCTATTTGGAATTTGTGCTCCAGAGATGGTTACTGTTTTCCATTTGCTTTGGTCTGCAGGAATAAAATCTATGTTGTTTGCTAAGGTGCCAGCAGCGCCAGTTCCGATAGTAGAAATATTATTAGTACCTCCATCAGAGTATGTAACCCTACTGATCCAGGTTCTACCACAGTCTATTGAGGTATAAACTTTTAACTCATCTTTCGTATTGCCACCACCTAAATTAGCACTTAGAGTTCCTTGTGCATAGGCATAGTTAAATTTAAAGTACGCATTTGTTTGACCGCTAAAATCAAAAGCTGGTGAAATTAAAGAGCTCAATGATCCAACTGATTTGTTGATATTAAATGGATCTCTTGGGTATAACATAGAAACATTTTGATTATATGAAATTCCATATCTTTTAAATTGATTAAATGGATTTTCATACTCAAAGGCCCATCCCTGCTCTTCAAAGTTGTTTTGGTACCACCAGTCTGCTGTGTAAAAACCAGCAGGTAATGAACTATTAGCCGGAAGCACTGTAATATAATCTTTCAGTGTAGATGTTGTTGTTCCGTTTGGTCCGGTTACTTTAAGAGTAACATCATATTTTCCTTGATTTGCATAGGTTATTTGAGGAGGCGTTTTACCCACATGGGTTGCAGGGTCTCCACCTTTAAATTCCCATTCATAAGAAGTGATGGTTCCACCATAAGAGAAATCTAAAAATTGAGCTTTGTTCCCAGCACAGATGGTTCTACCTTGTGAGTTAAAAGCTGCTACTGGTGGACAAGGAGTTGTATTAGATCCATCTACTCCAGTTGCAACCAAATTCTCTTGTGACCAAAGCGGAATTCTGATATTATTTAACACGGTATGCATTCTTGCTTTTTGCTCTAACGTAAACATGTTACTAGCACAGTTTCCTGTAAAGTAATCCATGTAATTTTCTTGCATATCTGGAAGATCTGGTTTTTCACTAGAACATGTGTTAAAACTTTTGTTATTACATCTGTTGCGCAAAGGTTCTGCTGTAGTTGGGTTAAAGTAGGTTGGTGGGGTGTCCATTACACCATCACCATCTAAGCCACAGCTATCAGTGCTAATTTGAAATGGGTGATATAAACCTAACCAATGGCCAACCTCATGGGTAACAGTTTCATCGTTGGTTCCAAAATAAGAACTCATCACCATGATACCATCAGTTGAAGCGCCACCACCAAAACCAAAAGGGAACTGAGCATATCCAGCAATTCCAATTGTATTTCCTTTGTTGATAGTTCTAACTACCCACATATTGAAATATTTTTTGGTATCCCAAACACTGGTTTTCTTTAAATCATCATTTCCCTTATTGGTAAGTGGAGTGAATATTCTAACGATACCATTGGTGCAATTACCCTGAGGATCTTTTTTCGCTAGTCTGAATTCAATTTCAGCATCTGCCGCTAAGTTTTTGAAATCAAAATAGTTAGTATCGCCAGCAGGGGTAATAAATTCTCCTTTTCTTCTGAAAGTGCTATCTGGGTCTAAATTTCTGAATGAACGATTTAAGAAAGCAATTTCTGCATTAATTTGAGCATCACTAATATTTTCATTCCCATTGGCATGAAAAACATGCACCACTACAGGAATAATATATTTTGGAGCTGATTTTTTCTTTAAACCTGCCTCAGTGCGGTAATTGGCTGGGTTGTAATTTTTCATTGCCTCACGCATGTTGGTCTCAAACTTGATTTTTTCAAGTTGCAAGGCTGGATCAGATTGCATGGATTGATGAAGGTGTTCATCCGTACCACATGAATGATTTTTTACCTGAGCAAAGCCGCTCAAGGCTGTCATTAGAAAGGTTCCTGCTAGTAATAACTTTTTCATATATCTATTTCTGTTTTTTTATTCGGTTCGATCCAAAACTTTTCTATTTCTATTTAAATTTTGGGTTTCTTTTGGGTAGCAAAATAATAATTTATTTAAAGAAGTCAATTCATATTTTAACTTAGGTTGCACAAGCTTAATTTCTTTTTTGTTCCCATACCTCTAAATCAAACATTCGCTTGTTCTCAAATTTTAAACGAATTGCTGTGTTAACTTTCTGAAAACCATGATTTCCGCATGCGCCCGGGTTAATATGCAACCATTTAAATTGCTCGTCTCGTAGCACACGTAAAATATGTGAGTGTCCACAAACCATTAAATCTATGGGTTTTTGGTGCATAATTTTTTTAAAAAAGGGAGAATAATGTCCCGGATAACCGCCAATATGTGTCATACAAACATGAACTCCTTCTACCTCAAAAAAGTTTACTTCCGGAAAAATTTGACGAATTTCTTGCCCATCTATGTTTCCATACACTCCCCTAATGGGTTTAATCTTCTCTATGGTTTGAACCAAATTTGGTTCGCCCCAATCTCCTGCATGCCATATTTCATCGCAATCTTTAAAAAAATCTTTTAAGGCAGGATTAAAATAGCCATGTGTGTCGCTCATTATCCCAATTTGTTTCATTACTATTTGTAAATTTGTTGTTATTTTGAAAGATGAATTTAGATATCACTTTAATCCTGATCGTTATTACTGCAATGATAAGTATTCAAGCTTTTAACCAAGCTGGATTTATGCAAAAACTCATTTTTAATCCCTATGCCATCTCTCATAAAAAGCAGTGGTATCGTTTCTTAAGCTCCGGATTTCTGCATGCAGATTGGATTCATTTAGGTCTTAATTTATTTGTTTTATTTAGTTTTGGTTCAGTGGTCCAAAAATACTATGCTTATTTTTTTGGGACTGCCGGAAATTACTTATTTATCCTCTTGTATTTGAGCAGCATTATTGCTGCCAATGCAAGCACTTATTATGCACATAAAAATAATCCTTCTTATAATAGTTTGGGTGCGTCTGGTGCGGTTTCTGCCGTAGTTTTTGCCTCTATTTTGTTTCAGCCTACTGCTAAGATTTATTTATATGGATTAATTGGCATACCTGGGTATTTGGCAGGAATTGCTTACCTTGTTTATTCCCAATATTCAAGTAAAAATAACCAAGATAATATTAACCACGAAGCTCATTTTTATGGTGCTATTTATGGGGTTGTGTTTACCTTGGTGCTTAAGCCTAGTGTTTTTAAATTTTTCCTTAATCAGTTTTAAAACATAAATCCTATACGCAATAGATATGGACTATTCCTGTAAATAGAAGTTTTGGAATCATACAATAAATCATATAGCAATAATATTTGTGCGCCATTGCTGCCATAACCACCCCCAACAAAAAACTGATTGAACCAAAGCCTTTCGCTTCTAGTCAGTGAACTAAAGTACTCGTAATTGATAGGTTGCCACTCTGCATGGGCTATCAAAACAGATAAAATTTCTTGTTGTGCAAAAACCAGAGGTCCGTATGTATGTGTATTAATTTTTAAACTAGGTGTGAGGTTTCTACTTTGGTAGATATAGATTAATCCTGCCCCAAGAATGGTGTGCGGAAAAACCCTGTAACCAATCATAGGTTGTGCTAAGGCAAAAGTTCCAATATCTGAAAATGATAAGCCAACATTACCTCCGTATACCAATTTATCCTTATTAAAACCATTTTGTTTTCCTTCATATGCTTTTAACTGCTCCTGCTTTTTAGCCTCTTCTTCATCCAATTGTTGCATTTTCCTTTGCGCCCAATTAGGAGCAGTGCAGAGGCAAAAAATGCATAGTATAATGGAAAGTTTTTTCATATTGGGCAAAAATAAATCAAATAAATGGATAAAATTCGCTAAAGGTTTTATTAATTCGCACTGCTTTTAACGCAAAGAACCATGACAAAAGTACACAATTTTTCGGCCGGCCCGGCAATTTTACCCCAATCAGCAATAGATGCTAGCATTGAGGCGCTTCAGAATTTTTCTGGAACAAATTTGTCTTTACTGGAAGTTTCTCACCGCAGCAAAGAATACGAGGCTGTTGTTGCTGAAGCAGTTCAATTGGTAAAGGATATTTTAAACTTAAGTGCTGATTATGAGGTTGTATTTTTACAAGGTGGTGCTAGCTTACAATTTGATATGATTCCAATGAACTTTTTAGGTTCAGGCCAAACTGCAGCTTATGTAAATACAGGTGTTTGGGCAGGAAGAGCAATTAAAGAGGCTAAGATGTTTGGTACTGTAAATGTTCTTGCCAGTAGTGAAGATAAAAACTTTAATTATATACCAAAAGATTATACCATACCGGCAGATGCCGCATACTACCACTGTACCAGTAATAACACAATCTATGGTACAGAAATGTTTGAATTTCCTAAATCATCAGTTCCAATGATTTGCGATATGAGTTCAGATATTTTTAGTAGGCCATTTGATGCATCTCAATTCGATATGATATATGCAGGTGCCCAAAAAAATATGGGTCCTGCTGGTACCACCCTGGTAATTATTAAGAAATCTTTGCTCGAAAAAGCAAATGAAAAAGTGCCAACCATGCTAAATTATAAGATACATATTGAAAATGGAAGTATGTATAACACACCAAGTGTTTTTGCCATTTTTGTTTGTATGCACACCTTGCGTTGGATTAAGTCTATCGGATTAGAAGCAATGGAAATTAGAAATAAAGCGAAGGCAGATTTGCTCTATGCAGAGATTGATAGAAATTCATTGTTTGTTGGAACTGTTGTTCCAGAAGATAGAAGCAGGATGAATGTAAATTTTGTATTGAAAGATAAAAACTTGGAGGCAGATTTTCTGAAATTTTGTGAATCCCGCAATTTAAGTGGATTAAAAGGTCATCGTTCAGTTGGCGGTTTGCGCGCTTCATTATACAATGCCTTAGAATTAGAAAGTGTTCAAGCCTTGGTAAATGCCATGCAAGATTTTGAAAAAGTAAACGCCTAATATTACTATAATAGAATGATAAGAATTTTAGCAAACGATGGCATAGATGCCAGCGGAAAATCAATGCTTGAAGCTGCAGGTTTTGAGGTAATCACAGATAAAATTGCACAAGAAAATTTAGCCATAGAACTACAAAAATTCGATGCCATCTTGGTTCGTTCCGCAACAAAGGTTCGTAAAGATTTGATTGAGGCTTGTCCGAATTTAAAACTCATTGGCCGCGGTGGTGTAGGAATGGATAATATTGATGTGGATTATGCCAAACAGAAAGGTATCAAGGTTATTAATACACCTGCTTCTTCTTCAATTAGTGTGGCAGAGCTAGTTTTTGCTCACCTATTTTCAGGTATACGTTTTTTACAGCATACCAACCGTATCATGCCGTCTGAAGGTAATGCCAGGTTTGCTGAGCTTAAGAAAACTGCTTCAAACGCCATAGAATTGCAAGGTAAAACCATGGGTATATATGGTTTTGGAAGAATTGGTCAGGAGGTTGCAAAAATTGCAGTGGGATTGGGTATGAAAGTGTTAGCCTTTGATCCATATGTTGAAACGGTAGACCTTGCCTTAAATTTACCTATGTTGGGTGCTAATTCTCGTGTTAAAGTAAGTATTAATACAGTGAGCGAACAGTCTGTAATTTCTCAGAGTGATTTTATAACGTTCCATATTCCTTTTAATGAAGGAGATAAAGCGCCCATCAATGCAGAAAAAATGGCCAAAATGAAAAAGGGAGTTGGGCTTGTTAATTGTTCTCGCGGAGGGGTTATTAGCGAGTCAGATTTATTGGCTGCTTTAAATACTGGCCAGGTTTCATTTGCAGGTTTAGATGTGTTTGAAAAAGAACCACCTGTAGACATGTCTATTCTTCAACATCCGCATGTTTCTTTGAGCCCTCATGTGGGTGGAAGTACCAAAGAAGCGCAAAATAGAATTAGCCTTGAATTAGCTGAAAAAGTAATTGAGTTTTTTAATAATTAATTGGTCTGAACCGAATTAAATGGCAAAAGTAAAACCCTTTGCAGCTTTACGGCCGGCAAAAGATAAGGTTGGAGAGGTAAGCGCAACACCTTTTGATGGTGCTTCCAAAGATCAAGCCTATACAGAAATGATGCATAATCCAATCTCCTATTTACATGTGGTGAAGCCTCATTTGCATTTTAAGGGAGAAAAGAAAAATCCGGAGAAACACTTTCAATTAGGATTAGAATTTTTACAGAAATTAAGGGCGCAAGGTAATCTCATAAAAGATGAAAAGCCCTGTTATTATATTTATCGGTTGATTAAAGGGCATCAAGCATATGCAGGTATTATTGCCATGGCTAGTGTGGATGATTACCTAGAAAACCGAATATTAAAGCACGAAAACACCCTCACTGAAAAGCAAAATGAAATTGCTGAACACATCAAATATTACAATAATTTAGGCAATCCTGTATTACTCACTTATCCAGATGATGAATCAATAGATTTGCTCATCAATCAGTATATCTTAAAACACATACCTGAATATAATTTTATAAGTACTGATCAGGTAAAACACAATTTATGGGTGGTAACAGAAGAGAAAGATATTGCCTTATTAGAATCTCGTTTTGAAGCTATTCCAAGTTTGTATATTGCAGATGGTCATCATCGCTCGGCTGGTTCAGCGGCATTTTGCGAAATGAAACGTCAAGAAAATCCTGACTATTCAGGAGAAGAAACCTTTAACTTCTTTCCAGTTTGCTTAATTCCTTTTAGTAAATTAAGCATTTTTGAATACCATCGCTTGGTAAGAGATAAAGCCATCGTTACAAGTCCAGATTTTTTAGAAGAGGTTAAAAAGTATTTTAATATAATCCCAAGCGGACACTTACCTGTTCAGCCATTGAATAAAAAAGAATTCGGATTGTATTTTCAGGGAAAGGCATTTTTGTTGCAACTTAGGTTGGAGTGGGAGTCAACTTTACTGGGTACTTTAGCTCATTTGGATGTGAGCATTGTTGAGGAATTTATTTTAAATAAAATTTTTAATATTACAGATAGCAAAACAGATCCACGTCTCAGTTTTATGGACGGTGGAAGAGGGATTGGCTATCTACAAGAAGCAGTTGATAAAGGAGAATATGATTTAGCGATTTCTCTATACCCAACTAGCATGGACGAAGTTAAAAGAGTAGCAGAAGAAAATTTAATCATGCCACCAAAATCTACTTGGATTGAGCCAAAAATTCGTACAGGTTTAATTATATTGGACCATGGATAATTTAAGTAGTAAAGAGGATAAACTTCAGGCTTTTTCGCGCTTATTAGACATCATGGATGAATTACGCGAGAAATGTCCTTGGGATAAAAAACAAACTTTAGAAAGTTTGCGCCATTTAACCATTGAGGAAACCTATGAATTGGCAGATGCCATCATAAAGAATGATCTTAAAGAACTAGAAAAAGAACTTGGAGATGTATTGTTGCACATAGTTTTTTATGCAAGAATTACCAGTGAAATGGGGCAATATGATATCAGTCATATTATTCATACCTTGTGTGAAAAGTTGATTGTAAGACATCCTCATATTTACGGCAATGTGCAGGCAGATACAGAGGAACAGGTAAAAGAAAATTGGGAGCAGATTAAACTAAAGGAAGGCAATAAATCTGTATTGAGCGGGGTGTCAAAAGGAGCGCCCTCATTGGTAAAAGCTTATCGCATGCAAGAAAAAGCGGCCCAAGTTGGTTTCGATTGGGAAACGGGTGAGCAAGTATGGGCTAAAGTAGAGGAGGAGCTCAATGAGTTTAAAGAAGAGTTGGTTCAATCAGAAAACATAGAAAAAACACAACAAGAGTTTGGAGATCTTTTATTCTCTTTGGTAAATCTGGCCAGAAAATCTGGTCTGAACCCAGATGATGCCCTTGAATACACCAATCAAAAATTTATTAAAAGATTTACCTTTATTGAGGAACGTGCAAATTCTCTTGGTAAATCATTAAAAGACATGAGTCTTGACGAAATGGATGCTATTTGGAATGAGGCAAAAAGTGTGAAGTAATTTTTATCAATTCTTATTCTTTCAAACAAACTTTTACTCCCTTATATTTGTTACCAAAAGTATTATGGTACACAAAATAACAGATGAAAATTTTGCGGCAGAACTAGCCGGAAATGAAAATGTAGTAATAAAATTTTATGCAGATTGGTGTGGAAGTTGTAGGTTATTTGCACCAAAATTCACAAGATTAAGTAATGCAGAATCTTATCAAAACATTAAATTTATGGAAGTAAATGCAGAAGAAAATCCTGAGACTAGAAAGGCTGCCAATGTTAATAACTTACCCTACTTCGCTACCTTTAAAAATGGTCAATTACTTCAAGGTGAAACCACCTCTAAAGAAGAATTCTTGGTAAAAATGTTGGAGCAATTGATTGCTTAGTGATATGAAATTACCTGTTATCAAGGCTTTGGCAGAAAGCAAAACACTGGCCGAGCTCAAACTAGCTGAAGAATTATTATGCAATGAACAGCCGCTTCCTTTTGAGGTTGGGGGCGACGATGAGGGCGAGCAATTGACTCATATTTTAGGGGCAATAGACATCTTGGAACGTGTGGAAAACGAGAAAATCGACGTTAAAACTGCAACGAGAGCCTTTTTTGATCGCGTAAGAAACTCAATTTCATAGGGTTATAAATGTTGAAAGAATTTACACTAATTTATCATCAAAATCAGTGCAGAATAGGGGTAAAAATCTATTTTTGCGAGGTTATTAAAAATCTATTTTTATGTCAACACCCGTAGATTATTTCGCCATTTTCATGCAATTTTTGGTTGCTATTGGATTTGTGGTGGTATCCATGTTGGTTTCGCATTGGGCTGGTCCAAAACGCAAAACAACAGACAAACTCGAAAATTTTGAGTGTGGTATAGATGCAGTGGGTAATGCCCGTATGCCATTTTCTATTCGCTATTTTATGACTGCCATTTTATTTGTAATGTTTGATGTGGAGGTTGTTTTTATGTACCCTTGGGCAGTTAACTTCCGTCAATTGGGTATGCTTGGCATGATAGAAATGTTATTGTTTGCTGGATTATTGTTGTTAGGTTATGTGTATATCCTTAAAAAGGGTGCATTAAAATGGGAGTAGATCCCTCAAAAATAAAATATTAATTTATGTCGAATATTCAAATAACAGAAGCACCTCCAGGCCTAGAAGGTCAGGGTTTTTTTGCAACCAGTTTAGATAAAGCGGTTGGTTTAGCCAGAGCCAATTCAATTTGGCCTTTGCCATTTGCTACTTCTTGTTGTGGTATTGAATTTATGGCAACCATGGCTTCCAATTATGATTTGGCAAGGTTTGGTTCAGAACGAATTTCATTCTCTCCTCGCCAAGCAGATTTGTTGATGGTAATGGGAACGATTTCTAAAAAAATGGGTCCAGTATTACGCCAAGTTTATCTTCAAATGGCTGAACCAAGATGGGTAATTGCGGTAGGTGCTTGCGCCTCCAGTGGAGGTATTTTTGATACGTACTCAGTTTTACAAGGGGTAGATAAAGTTTTACCAGTTGATGTATATGTGCCTGGTTGCCCGCCTCGTCCCGAGCAAATTATCGATGGTGTGATGAAGATTCAAGAACTGGTTAAAAATGAATCTTTAGACCGTAGAAATTCTCCTGAATATAAAGCTTTAATGGCCAGTTACGGAATACAATAATGAGTGAAATAAACAATGCCTATTTGCTCAAGGAATTACAAGAGCAATTCTCGGATGCCATTATATCGGCTGAAGAACCATATGGAATGCTTACCATTGTATTACACAAAGATAAAATTCTGTCTTGTGTTCAATATTTAAAAGATCACAATCAGTTGAAAATGCAGTTTTTAACTGATTTGTGTGGCGTACATTTCCCAGACCAAAAAGGAGCTGAGTTAGGAGTAGTTTATCACCTACACAGCTTTGTAAATAATTTGCGCCTGCGCATCAAATGTTTTATGCCCGCAGAGAACCCACAAATAGATAGCATCGAGTCTATTTTTGGTGCAGCTAATTGGCAAGAAAGAGAAACATTTGATTTTTATGGCATCGAATTTTTGGGTCACCCTAACTTAAAACGCATTTTGAATGTAGACGAAATGGATTATTTCCCAATGCGCAAAGAATATCCACTAGAGGATCAAACAAGAACAGATAAGGACGATACTTATTTTGGAAGGTAATTACATGGAAAATACAATAGGAAATTACGACCATAAATCAGAATATACCACGTTAAACCTGGGTCCGACACACCCGGCAACACATGGTATTTTTCAAAATATTCTTACCATGGATGGTGAGATTATTGTAGATACAGAACAAACTTGCGGATATATTCATAGGGCATTTGAAAAAATTGCCGAACACCGTCCGTTTTACCAAGTAACGCCGCTAACAGATCGCTTAAACTATTGTTCATCGCCCATTAATAACATGGGTTGGCACATGACTGTAGAAAAGTTGCTGGGTGTAGAAACACCAAAACGTGTTGATTACATGCGTGTCATCATTATGGAATTAGCAAGAATTTCAGACCATTTGGTTTGTAATTCTGTAATTGGTGTAGATGTTGGTGCCTTAACAGGATTTACATACGTTTTCCAATGGCGCGAACGAGTATATGATATTTTTGAAGAGATATGCGGGGCTAGGTTAACTACAAACATTGGAAGAATTGGCGGCCTAGAAAGAGATTTCTCTCCATCTGTTATTCAGAAAATTCGTGCTTTTGTAAAAGAGTTTCCAGCTGCCTTGCGTGAATTTACAAATTTGTTGGAACGTAACCGAATTTTTATGGATAGAACTATTGGTGCCGGACCAATTAATACAGAGCGTGCTTTGCATTTTGGCTTCACCGGTCCCAATTTGCGTGCAACTGGTTTAGATTACGATGTGCGCGTGATGAATCCATATAGCAGTTATCAAGACTTTGATTTTATTATTCCAGTTGGTATTAATGGTGATACCTACGATCGTTTCATGGTGCGCCAACAAGAAATGTGGGAGAGTTTAAAAATTATTACTGCTGCATTGGAAAACTTACCGGAAGGAAAGTTTTTTGCAGAGGTTCCTGAATTTTATTTGCCTCCAAAACAAGAGGTTTATAACAATATGGAAGCCTTAATTTGGCATTTTAAAATTGTGATGGGAGAGGCAGATGTTCCGGTAGGAGAAGTATACCATGCAGTAGAGGGTGGTAATGGTGAATTAGGTTTTTACTTAGTAAGTGATGGTGGAAGAGCTGCGTATCGTTTGCATTTCCGCAGGCCTTGCTTCATATATTACCAAGGTTTCCCTGAAAT
>CANHDN010000063.1 GCA_947459415.1 Bacteroidota bacterium | reverse complement strand
CTAAGGGTAAATCTGGACCAAATTGAGCAAGATCTATGGTTATTAATCCAGAGGCAGCTACTTTATTTTCTATCAGGTCATCACTCATTTTAAATAAACATTTCTTTTAACTTCTCTTTTACCTAAAACCTGAACCAAACTGGTATCTGCCCGATTATTACTGCGCGAAACTATATAATAATTGCCTTGTAATAAATATCCAAAATCTGCCTCTGCATTGCTACTTTGGGTGCGCTTGTAATATAAAAACAAATCTCTTTGTATGTCTTCATACTGGGTGTATAAATACACGTCAGCAGCAAGGCGATTATTGGTATAAAAATCATAGGTATACACAAATAATCTTCCATTAAAGTCTGAGCTATCATTTAGTATAATAGTACCTGCGTCCTTCTCTGGGTTTACGGTTTCTGATCGGGTACAAGAAATGAAAATAAAGGCTATGGCTACTATTATAAATTTTAACTTATTCATGTGATAACATTTAAAAATTATTTAATCTCACTAATTTTTACGGCATTCGTTCTAGACCTATCAGTGATAGGCATACTTGCTGTATTAATAACCAGATCACCTGGCTTCACATAACCCATTTGTTTCAATGAATCATTGATATCACCTATAGATTGATCTGTACTTTCAAAACCGCGGTATAAAAATCCACGCACACCCCAAACCAAGCTTAATGTTTTTAATAAACGAGGATTAGTAGTAAAAATAAAAATGGGTGCTTTAGGGCGATAAGAAGATAATTTATAAGCAGAATAACCAGAGAAAGTCATACCCACCACAGCAGCAGCTTTTAAATGATCTGAAATACGCACCGAGGTAAATAAAATTTCATCAGAAATAAAAGTAGGCGAATTATCATCCGGACGCTTCCCTTTAAAATAAGGTGCATTGGTTGCCACCTCCACATGGGCAATTGTTTTTTGCATGGCGCGCACACACAAATTTGGAAAAGCCCCAACAGACGTTTCAGCACTTAGCATTACCGCATCAGCCCCATCCATTACCGCATTGGCCACATCATTTACCTCTGCCCGGGTAGGAACCGGACTGCTAATCATACTCTCCATCATTTGGGTGGCAATGATCACAGGCTTGGCATGTTCAATACATTTTTTAACAATGGCTTTCTGCAAAACTGGAACTTGTTCCATAGGCATTTCAACGCCTAAATCTCCACGAGCCACCATAATACCATCAGCAATTTGAACGATTCGATCAATGTTTGCAATCGCCTCTGGTTTTTCAATCTTAGCAATAACACGAGGCTTCCATTCATTGAGCTCAATAATATTTTTTATAAAAATTAGGTCATCGGCAGAACGAACAAAACTCAATGCTACCCATTCTACTTTGTGTTCGAGCCCAAATTTTAAATCATCCAAATCCTTTTGGGTCATGCTTGGAATAGACATTTTAGTATCTGGTAGGTTAAACCCCTTTTTATTTGAAAGAAATCCACCAGCCAACACGCGTGTTTTGACTAGGTTCTTTTTATTGGTCTCTAAAACCTCTAATTCTAACTTACCATCGTCTAATAAAATGCGTTCCCCCTTGTTTATATCTTTGGCCAAACTATCAAAGTTCACATAAATCTTTTCAGCCGACCCCACACATTTTTCTGTGGTAACTAATAATTCTGAACCCGTAATGAGCTCAATTTTACCATTTTCAACCTCTCCAATTCTTAATTTAGGCCCTTGCAAATCTAATAGCATGCAAACATGCGAGCCCAACTCTTCATTAATTCGGTTAATATTATTAATTACCACCAAATGATCTTCATAAGATCCATGTGAGAAATTTAGTCTACAGACATCTACACCTTCCTGAATAATAGATTTTAAACTTTCGTAGCTGCTTGTTGCCGGACCGATAGTGGCAATTATTTTGGTTCGGTTAAATTTTATATCACTCATTTTTTTAGATAATCCAACTAATTTTAGATAATATTTTAGGATTCAAGATTGGAGCCATGAACTGAATACCAGATAATTGCATGCAAGATTGTGTAAATTTCTTTTGGTTAAAGAATTCTAATCCTCCCCTCACAATAAGCAGGTAATCAAATTGTTTTAGATCATTAAACAAGCACAAACCGAATTCTTTATTAGATAACACATAGAAATCCAAGTGGTTTTCTTCATCATGAAAAGCAAATTTTGAGAAGCTAATTTCAGAATTTGGGTTATAGTCTGGTAAATCCAAATCAGCTACCCTTTCAAAATTTAGCGATTCCAACTGGTTCAGAAAGAATAATAATTTACTCGCTTTATGATTTGAAACCAAACCAAAAAGCAAAAAAGATAAATCCTCTTCAACCTCCAATTGCAGTTTTTTCACAGTTACAAATTAAGGGAATTCATTTTTAATTAGGATGATTTCGCTGTAAAATTAAACAAAGAAAACCAAAAGAATGGGCGATAAATTAATATTCAAAATGAAAACTTGCATTTTAATTCTAAAAAGTAGTTTATTTGCAGACTATTAAACCTTAAGAAAATGTCAGATATTAAAGGAAGAGTAAAGACCATTATTATGGACAAGCTTGGAGTTGAGGAAAGTGAAATCAACGACGAAGCAAGTTTTACAAACGATTTAGGTGCCGATTCGTTGGATACCGTTGAGTTAATCATGGAATTTGAAAAAGAATTCAACATTGCCATCCCAGACGATCAAGCTGAAAAGATTGGTACAGTAGGACAGGCAATTTCCTACATTGAGCAAAACGTAAAAGGCTAATTATTTTTAATTAACTAATTACTTTTATGCCTACCCGCAGAGTTGTTGTTACAGGATTAGGTGCATTAACACCTATCGGAAACACCTTGGAGGAGTATTGGAATGGACTATCAAATGGGGTTAGTGGCGCCGCGCTCACTACCCAATTTGATACATCCAAGTTCAAAACTCGTTTTTCATGTGAAGTAAAGAATTTTGACCCAACCCAATTTATTGACAAAAAAGAGGCCCGCAGAATGGATCGCTTTACTCAATTTGCCATTGTTACGGCAGATGAAGCGATTAAGGATGCAGGACTAGATGAAAACATCAATAAAGACAGGGTAGGTGTAATTTGGGGAACTGGTATTGGCGGTTTACATACTTTCTTAAATGAGGTTACGGCCTTCGCAAAAGGAGATGGAACACCAAGGTTCAGTCCGTTCTTTATTCCCATGATGATTGGAGATATCTCTGCCGGATTAATTTCTATCCGTCATGGATACAGGGGACCAAACTTTGTAACCGTAGCGGCCTGCGCCTCTTCTACTAACGCAATCGCAGATGCTTTTAATTACATTCGCCTCAATAAAGCCGATATCATTGTTACTGGTGGTTCAGAAGCCTGCGTGAACGAGGCAGCCATTGGTGGATTTAATGCCATGAAAGCATTGAGTGAACGTAATGATGATCCTGCAACTGCATCACGCCCGTTTGATTTAGATAGAGATGGGTTTGTTTTAGGCGAAGGTGCCGGAGCACTCATTTTAGAAGAATACGAACACGCAAAAGCACGAGGTGCAAAAATTTATTGCGAGGTAATGGGCTGCGGATTATCTGCAGATGCCTACCACATGACAGCTCCGCATCCAGAAGGATTGGGAGCAACCAATGTAATGAAATATGCCTTGGAAGATGCAGGCATGAAACCAGAAGACATTGATTATGTAAATGTTCATGGAACTTCCACTCCACTCGGAGACCCTCAAGAAATAAAAGCAATTTTATCGGTATTTGGAGAGCATTCATACAACATGAATATCAGTTCTACCAAATCTATGACCGGACATCTGTTAGGAGGTGCTGGAGCCATTGAAACAATTGCTTGTATCTTTGCCATTCATAAAGGCATTATACCTCCTACCATTAACCATTTTACAGACGATCCTGCATTTGACCCTCGTTTGAATTTAACGTTTAATACAGCTCAGCACAGGGTTATTAACGCAGCTATTAGTAATACATTTGGCTTTGGTGGCCACAATGCTTCTGTGATTGTAAAAAGATTTGAACCTTAAACTTTGTTGCCAAATTTACTTTCTTTTTTTAGGCCAAATACGGCAGAACAACGTGAATTAGCGCTCAAAATTAAACATATTACGGGGTATGCTCCACGTAGGCTTAAGCCATACCAACAAGCCCTCAGACATCATTCTGTATCCAAAACCATTCATGCATCCTCAGGTTCAAAAGATAGTAATGAAAGACTAGAGTTTTTAGGAGATGCCATGCTCAATGCTATTGTTGCAGAATTTCTTTTTCTTAAATACCCTTTTAAGGATGAAGGATTTTTAACGCAATTACGCTCAAAAATCGTAAGCAGAGAAAGCTTAAATGAATTGGCAATTAAAATCAACCTGAACCAAATTGTTGAATACGACAGAAAAGCACTTCAAAACATTTCTCTCAGAAACAGCATTTTTGGAAATGCCTTGGAAGCCTTTCTTGGGGCCATTTTTTTAGATTATGGATTTGATGGTTGCAAAAGGTTTATCGTTGATATTTTATTACGTTTTCATATAGATGTAGATAAACTACAAAGTACTGAAACTAATTTTAAAGGCAGATTAATAGAATTTGCCCAGAAAAATAATAAAATCATAGATTTTGAAGTGGAAGAAATTCCAGACGGCAAAAATAGAATCTACAAAATTAGCGTGAAATATGATGGCGAATTAAAAGGAGAAGCCCAGCATACTTCCAAGAAAAAAGCAGAACAAATGGCTGCTCAGAAATGCTTCGAAATCATCATTCCTCAAAACTAAACCATGCGCTATTTTATCCAGCTTGCATATTTTGGCAAAAATTATCATGGTTGGCAGAAACAACCAAATGCAATAAGTGTGCAGGAAGAAATAGAAAATAAGCTATGTATTTTATTAAAAAAACCTGTTGAAGTAATTGGATGTGGCAGAACAGATACTGGAGTGCATGCCAAACAATATTACCTACATCTAGACTTAGACGAGGCAATTGATACCGAAAAAATATGCTTTAGATTAAATGCATTATTGCCTAAAGATATTTCAATTGATACGATTTTTGAAGTTCCTGAAGAACTCCATGCCCGATTCAGTGCCATTAGCAGGCAATATGAATATTGGATCAGCACCAAACCCAATCCATTCGCGGTAGATCAAAGCTATCTGTATACAAAGCCCCTAGATATCCACGCCATGAATGAGGCAGCAAAACTTTTACTTAGCTACAATGATTTTGAATGTTTTAGTAAAGTTCATACAGACGTAAAAACATTTATATGTAAAATCACCTATGCGCAATGGGAAATAAAAGCTAATAACTTTTTGGTTTTCACCATTGAAGCAGATAGGTTTTTAAGAAACATGGTGAGGGCGATAGTAGGAACACTATTAGATATAGGGAGTGGTAAATTAAGTTTAATAGACTTTGAAAATATTTTAAAAAGCAAAAATAGAAGTGAAGCAGGTATGAGCGCTGAAGCAAGAGGTTTATTTTTAAGCAAAGTATCTTACAATTTTCCAAATCCCTTATCGGCTAATTGATAGGTATATTATTTGCTTCTAAAAGACACTTACTATTATTTATCAAAATACTCTTTTGCTTTTTGTTTATAGTATGGTTGCATTTCAATAGGTAATGCTTGCAACATATCTGTATTCTTCTGATTTTTTCTTTCAAATTTTTCTAAATATTTTGGATCAGGTTTTGGAATTTCTTTGCCTTGAGTGGCCTCCCGTTTCATTTCTTCTTCTTGTTTTTTCTCTGCCTTTTCATGTTCTAACAATCGCGTAAGTATTTCTTGTTGGCGCATTAAGGTTTCTTGGGTAAGTCTTTTATTCACCAAATCCTTTTCAGTTTCTTCCATCATTTTTTGCAAATCACCCAACTGTTTTCCACCGCCCATTTTTTCCTTTTCTAACGCGTCCATTTGGCTGAGCATTTTTTGCATTTGTTGCCTAATAGCCATTTGTTTGGCTGCCATGCGAGCAAACTGTTCAGTTCCAGGCTTATTGCTTTCGCCTTTACCATTTTTATTCATCCCGTCTTTGAGCTGCTTATTCATTTCCTCCTGCATTTTCTTGAGCTCACTCATACTTGGCTTATTTCCTTTACCTGGTTTTTTAGAGGGCTTTCCTTTACCCTGTTTTTTAGATTCCTTTTTCTCTTGAGATTGTTGTTGCATTTGTTGCAATGCCTCACTCAATAATAAACCAAGGTTATTCATTCTTGTCATGGCATATTGCTGTTGAACGCGAATCTGCGCCTCATTTCTGCTAGAAAAGCCATAGTTAGCTTGATCCAAATGGCTATTCAACTTGGTTAGCTCCCGATTTATAAAAGATTTAATAGCTGGAACCCGTTTACTTAATGCCAATAAGCTATCTTCAACCATACGTGCATTGTCTTTCAGAATTTTTTGCTCTTGTGCAAGTTTTACAAATTGAGGATTATACCCTTGCAAGCCTTTCATTTGTTCCAACAAATCTTCTTGGTCTTTACTTAATTGAATGATATTTTCTAAAATTTCACGTAAAGCTTTCTCATCTATTTCCTCTTGCTCTTCCTCCTCTTTCTCCATTTGCTCTTGCATTTTCTCTTGCATTTGCTGCATTTCTTGAGCAGCTTCTTTTTGAGATTTACTACTTTTTTTATTATTTCCTTTACTTAATTCATCTTTACTCTCTTTCAATTTCTCTGCAATTTGTTGTTCGGCTTGTTTGGTATCAGGTAAATCTTTAGGATTTTCTAACTCCTTATTTTGCTTTTGCATGTCTTGCATGTCTTTCCGAACCTCTTCAAATGCCTTATTTAATTCCTCCTGCTTCTTTAATAATTCTTCATTACTTTTATTCTTTTGCTCTGTTTCCTTAGATAATTCGGCTTGTTTCTGCGCTAAATCTTTCAGGTCTTTCATGGTTTCTTCCATTTTTTTGTCTAAAGCCATTTCCTTGTACATCTCCAGCATTCTATCAAGCTCTTTCTCTACATCTTTATTATTCAAATCCATTTTATCTAATTCTTTCTGGATTTGATCCTTGTTCTGCATTTTCACCAAATCATCAAGCTTCTTCATCAATTGCTTCATTTCATCAGTAAGCATCTCCTCATACATTTTTTGCAATTGTTCTTGCTTCTCAATAATGCGCTTATCCTCCTCTTTAAACGATTGTTCTTTTTGATTCTTTTGCTTAAAATCTTGCTGTAATTCTTCTATTTTCTGAACCAAATCCTTCTGGCGATTTTGAAGTTGCTCTAACTTTTTCTTTTCTTCAAAGGTGAGGGCTTGTTGAGATTTTAATTTCTTCTGTACCTCTTTTAAATCTTTTTGTAAGTCTTTTGATTCTTTAAGCGCCTCCTCCATTTTTAACTGCAAAGCCTTGCTATCTTGTTGGGCTTGCTCCTTTACTTCTTGTTTAGTTGGAGCTTTTAATACATAGGGTTTAGATTGTGTAGATTTTGCCCCATATACCCCATCATTATCCCACACTTCAAAGTAATAGGTAATTTCATCTTCTAATTGAATATCTATTTCAAACAAATTAAATACATGAACGATGTTCAGCTGCTTTCCGATGTTGATAGGAATATTAACAGTAGTTAAACCCTTCTCTACCTTTTTAGCATCTGATGCCTTTAAGAATTTATAATTAAAAGTTAATTTACTGATCCCGTAATCATCTGAAGCTGAACCACCAAAATATAAAATTTTCCCTGTTATTGAATCCTTTTGCTCTTCTATACTTATTTGCGGAAAAGCATCTGGTATGACAGAAATTTGAAAATACAAAGAATCACCCCTTTGTACTAAATTATTGCTTAACTTGATGGCATAGGCATCTGAACTAAAAAACTTTCTGCTATACTGATAATGAACTTGATCCTTGGTTTTTGCATGCGCTTTAAATTTACCAAACTGCAAGAGCAAATCTTCGGTTTGCTTTCCAGTAAATTGCCAATGAACAACTGTTCCTGCAGGAATATTTAAATCACCTGGGTTATTAATAAATTCATCTTTTTGATTTAAATAAGCCGGGTAATCCAATTGTACTGCATAAGAAAGCATCACTGGTTTATGCAAAACCTCAATTTGATAAGGCTCACCTTCAAACCCCAATGCCTCTAAATAAAAGGTAGTACTTTTTTGTATGTTTTTGAATGTATAAGAAAACTTGGTAGCTCCTTGCTTTTCCATCCGAAAACTTTGATTGTTTACATGTAAATTTACAGTACTTGGAATTTCCTTTCCAATTACATTCACCATTAATTCAAAATCTTGAAATTGCTCTACTACTAATTTATCATTTGATATTTGAAATGAAAAAGGGGCAGGCTCTTTAAAAACCTGATTATATTGTAATAATCGAGTAGCCCCTTCACTTAATAAACTAGGTGCACTCATTAAGATAACTACAAACAAAATTACCGGTATAATGGCCCAACGCACATATTTTATATTTTGTTTGTAACTAACAGCCGATGTAAAAGGTAAAGGCGAAAGTTCCGAGGTTTTTTGCTGAATGGCTGCCTCCAATAATGAATTTTTATCCCCTACTTGGTTCAGTAGCTGTAGCGCATTCATTAATTTATCGTTTACCTCTTTAAAATGTAATCCAATAATTTCTGCAGCCTGAGCATATGAAAGTTGTTTTCCCATTCTAAACAACTGAGCAAGCGGATAAACAATAAAACGTAATAATAAAACAAGCGAAAATGTCAAAAACGTATAGAATAATACTGCTCTTGTTAAGGAGTTATACCTGCCAAAATATTCTAATGCCGCTACACTCAAAAAAAACAACACAAACAAGCCTATAAAAATTATTACTCCTTTGAGCAATAAATTTTTATAGTACTTTCTGATGAATGCATCTAATTTTTGAACAAGTAAATGATTGTGTAATTGCATGCCTTATATCATTTGCTTCAATTTTAAATCTATAACAGCTAATGTGTCCAAAAAGTATGGAACACATAGAAATTCTTTAATCTTGAACAAGCCACAATAATAAGATAAACTATAAAAATTGTGGTGTTTTGTAGGTAAAATTATCATGATTATTTGGCAACAAATGAAAAGGTATCCCCGTCAAATAATCCCAAATCACTCAGTTTGATGTGCGGGATAACTAATAATGCCATAAAAGATAAACTCATAAATGGGGCATCTAACGTTGACCCTAAAACCTGTTTGCTAAAAATATCTAGCTGGGTATAACTTTGAGCAACTTGCCAAGCATCTCCATCACTCATTAAACCTGCAATGGGCAAAGCTAACATATGTTGTTCATGCTGATTACATGCCACCAAAGCCCCATTTTCTTTTATAACCAAGTTAATTGCCTTTGCCAAGGAAACATCATCATATCCAACTGCTATGATGTTATGACTATCATGAGCTACAGAACTGGCAATTGCCCCCGCTACAAGACCAAAATTTTTAACATAAGCTACAGCCGGTTTTGCCTTTTTATACCTATTTACAATGACCAACTTCAAACAATCATTTTCTGCCGTACAATCGTCTTTTTTTATCAGTAAACGATCTGTTATTAATTGACCATTTAAACAAGCAATTACGGGTTCTATATCAGAAATTTCATACGCAATATCATGCTCTAAAATAGGTTCGGCAAGAAATTGATTAATAATTTGGCTAGGCATTTTTAGTAAAGTAGACCCCTGATTTTTCGCCACCAATTTGCCTTTAATAATAGTTTGCAATACGTTCCATTCTTTCAGATTATTGACCACTATAAAATCTGCCCAATCTCCCACACGAAGAAGCCCGTGCTTAGTTTTATAATGCCTTGCTGGATTAATACAAGCTACTTGCAATACCTTAAATAAATCACAACCCTTGGCCAATGCCCTTGCAACCAAGCCATTAATATGTGATTCTAAAAGCGAATCAGGATGTTTATCATCTGAGCAAAACATCATTTGCATGTAGTACTTATCTAACAGTGGAATCAAAGCATCAAAGTTTTTTGCAGCACTTCCCTCTCTGATTAAAACATGCATTCCTAAACGCATTTTTTCCTCTGCTTCCTCTGCAGAAAAACATTCATGATCTGAGCTAATTCCAGCACCAAAATAAGTGTTAAGATTTTCCCCTGTTAATCCAGGTGCATGTCCATCAATTGGTTTATTTACAGCTTTTGCAGCCGCAATTTTTTGCATCACCTCATCATCCCCTTGTAAAACACCAGGATAATTCATCATTTCAGAAAGGTAATAAATAGCCGGATTCGCTAATAATGCGGTTACTTCTTGCACATTTAATATTGCTCCTGCAGTTTCAAATGAAGTAGCAGGCACGCAAGATGGAGCACCAAAGTAAAAATAGAATGGCGCTTGATTACCGTTATCAATCATAAATTGCACCCCAGGCATTCCAAGTACATTTGCAATTTCATGTGGATCGCTAATGGCAGCAATAGTGCCATGAACGAGCGCCATACGAGCAAATTCTGAGGGCGGCAATAAAGAACTTTCAATGTGCACATGAGCATCTATAAAACCAGGTAAAATATACGCTTCTGGAGCCAGCTCACATTCAACTATTTCAAGAATCTTTCCATTTTGAACCAATATGTTTGCGGGGAAAATTCTTTTGTTTAAGATATCAATATATTGCCCAGAATAGGTTTCAATCATCTTTTTAATTCCTCCACATGAAACTGAAAAGGCATGAATGTTTGCGTACCTTTATTGGCAATCCAAATTTTACCTCCTTCGCCTTGTAAAATTGTTCTAATTGGCTTTCCAAACTGCTTTTCATATTCAGTTAAACTTTGCAAACAGGCACCACAACTTACAATGGGTGTTTGAATACTATAATCTTGCGCCCTAGCAACAATTGCCATAGTTTTAACTGGAACACCAGGGTAATTGGCACCCGCGTAAAAGATGGCAACTCTTTCTGCACAAAGGCCACTTGGGTATGCCATATTTTCTTGATTGCTACCTTTAACGATGGCAGAATTTTCTAGCAATAAGACACAGCCAACCAAAAACCTAGAATATGGCGCATAAGCAAGCTCCATAGATTCCCTCGCTAAACGTAATAAATATTGATCTTCGGCTTGCAATTCTGAATCTGTATCGTATACCTCAATTTCAATTTCTTTTTTTATCAGTTGCATATTTTTAACGAGTTTAATTTATAAACATGGGTCTAAGTTAAAAATAAAGTTTCAAAAATTGGCATTTTAAATAGCGTTTGTTTATGTGCCTGCCCAACCCTATCTTCGCACGGCAAATAACAAAAGGTATTATTTGCCATGTTTCAAGACAATAAAAAATTTTTCGGTGAGGGTTTAACGTACGATGATGTACTTCTCTTGCCAGCCTATTCTGAAGTTCTTCCGCGTGAAGTAATAACAGCCACCCAACTATCCAGAAATATTCGTATCAATATTCCAATGCTGTCTGCAGCGATGGATACTGTTACTGAATCTAAATTGGCTATTGCCTTAGCTCAGCAAGGTGGTGTAGGTATTTTGCACAAAAACATGAGCATAGACCGCCAGGCAGATGAGGTACGTAAGGTGAAACGAAGTGAAAGTGGAATGATCATGGATCCACTTACATTAAACGTTTCTGCCACCCTAAAAGATGCCCAGCGCATGATGATGGACAATAAAATTGGTGGCATTCCGATTGTAAATGATGCAGGAAAATTGGTAGGCATTTTAACCAACCGCGACTTACGTTTTGAAAAGGATTTACAGAAAGGTGTTTCATTAATAATGACGCAAGAAAGATTAATTACAGCACCAGAAGGCACCGATTTAACCCAAGCAGAAAGCATTTTACAACAATATAAAATTGAAAAATTACCTGTAGTTGATAAAGATGGTAAATTAAAAGGTTTAATTACATATAAGGATATTCTTAAGATAAAGGATCATCCGATGGGCTGCAAAGATAAACATGGCAGACTCATAGTAGGAGCAGCAGTTGGTGTTGCAGCAGAAACCGAAGATAGAATAGCGGCACTTGTTAAAGCAGGAGTAGATGTGGTAATTATTGATACTGCACATGGGCATTCGCGTGGGGTAATGAATGAAGTGCAGCGATTAAGAAAATCATTTACAAATATTGATATCATTGCTGGAAATATTGCTACTGGTGAAGCAGCCAAAGCCTTGGTAGATATAGGTGTAGATGCCGTTAAAGTAGGAGTTGGTCCTGGTTCAATTTGTACCACACGTATTATTGCTGGAATTGGTGTTCCGCAGTTAACTGCCGTATATGAAGCAGCAAAAGCCATCAAAGGTAGCGGAGTTCCGGTTATTGCAGATGGTGGAATTAGGTATAGCGGAGATTTGGTGAAAGCCATTGCAGCTGGAGCCAGTACAGTGATGAGCGGGTCTATCTTTGCTGGTGTAGAAGAATCACCAGGTGAAACCATAATATATGAAGGTAGAAAGTTTAAATCATACCGCGGTATGGGTTCTATTGAAGCCATGAAAGAAGGTAGCAAAGATCGTTATTTCCAGGATGCAGAAGATGAAATAGCTAAATTAGTTCCAGAGGGCATTGTGGGAATTGTTCCATACAAAGGGCTTTTAAAAGAGGTTGTTTATCAATTTGTAGGTGGATTAAGAGCAGGAATGGGTTATTGTGGCGCAAAAACAATAGAAGAGCTTCAAGAAAATGGTAAGTTTATCAAGATTACTACTGCCGGTTCTAAAGAAAGTCACGCACACGACATTACCATAACCAAAGAGGCGCCTAATTATAGTAGGAACTAATAAAAAAAAGTTTAATTTGCTAACGCTTATTTGAAAAAATGATAGAGTTACAAGGCGATTATAACCGGTATTTTAAACAACAGTTTGACACTACCACAGAGTTCATCATTCCTTTTATAGAAAAGGAAAAGAAAATAAAGAGTGGTATGCGTTTCTTAGAAGTGGGAAGCGGTTATGGTGGTGTTTGTAAAGCCTTTATTGAAGCAGGCTGTACCATAACTGGCATTGAGCTATTGGCTTGGGCAAGTGATATTTCTAAAGACTTTTTAAAAGAAGATTTGGCCAATGGAAAGGCGCAAATTTTAAATAAAAATGTATATGAAATTAACCCAGATAAAGACCTTGATGAAAAATTCGATATTATCTTGTTAAAAGACACTATTGAACATATCCATGATCAGGCTAAGTTTATTAAACATATCATTCACTTTTTAAAACCAGATGGGGTAATATTCTTTGCTTTCCCACCTTGGATGATGCCTTTTGGCGGTCACCAGCAAAGCTTAGATAGCAAGTTTTTAGACAAATTGCCTTATTTTCATTTACTACCAAACTTCCTTTATACAGGTCTGATGCGTGCATTTGGAGAAGTAGAAGGTAGAATCGTAGATGTGTTAGAAGTGAAAGAAACTCAAATTAGCATCAATCGATTTGAACGCATAAGCAAAGAGGCCGGATTTGCTATTGCTCAAAGAGAATTTTGGTTTATTAACCCAAGTTATAAATATAAATTTGGCGCCAAACCTAAAAAGCAAAATAAAGTAATTGCCAATATACCTTGGTTGAGAGATTTTGTAACCACTACCTGTTACTACGTTTTAAAGAAAAAAGATTAATCTTTACTAGCAGCTAATATTGACTAACTGCACAATCCATCATCAGACACCACTTCTGATGTAGGTTCGTACATAAAGCCTTTATCGTATACTCGTTTTAATTTAAAATCTCGCATAGGAGATACAATTAAGGGCACTTTTTCTACGGTTACAGATGAAGTATCTAAACCAAATGCCTTTTCTTCACTTAAACTTAAATTATCTATGGCAAAATAAGCTTGCATAATAAAACGCTCTATACCCATTAAATCATTTTCATTGGAAAGATGACGCTTTAAAACAACAAATCTAAAATCTCCTGTTACTTTTTGATCGCGCAATGAGGTATACCTTGAGGTAACATCTATTTCCCCATTTTTTACCAGCTCTTCAACTACCTTCCTAAAGTAAAAATTGATTTTTTGCTCCACCTTAAATCCAAGTCGAAATTCCACGCGGACCACATCATTGGCTCTAATATGATCAACCTTATATTCCATGGTATAAGGTTGATCGTCTACGTGAATATGAACCAACCAATACACATCCGCACGTTTCGGACGTTTTTGAAAGATAGAATACATGACCTTATTCTCTATTTCATACAAATGATCTGCACTGGTCAAATAAACTAAATGCGTAGCATATTTAGAAAGGGATTCATCTATACTTAATTGATGTAACTTGGGCAGATACTCTCTAAGATTTACAAATTCTGTTAATCTATTTTTGAT
>CANHDN010000062.1 GCA_947459415.1 Bacteroidota bacterium | reverse complement strand
TAACAAACTGCCACCGGGTAAGTTTTTTAAAACGCTGTATACAGGAGCAGCTTCTTCTGGCAATAAAATTTTTACGATTTCGTCTTTATAATACCCATCTGCTTTTGATAAAGTTGTAACTGAAGTGTCTGTACCTATATTCAAAGCTGTTTTTAAACCTTCAACTACTTCTTCATTGCTCAATCCATTGGCATCTAAAATATCAGTTACTTCCTCACAGGAACTAATAAATAGTGTAGAAATAAATAAAATGCTATATTTAATAAGATTCATCTTGTTTGATTTTGTACGAAATTATTAAAAAAACGCTAAGTCTCATTAAGAATATCAAACTTGCATTTGAAAAAGTCAATTCTTCGTTTATATTGCACGATAAACAAATTGAATAAAATGAGTAAACAAGGACATCCTAAAGGTTTGTATGTGCTATTTATTACTGAAATGTTTGAGCGTTTCAGTTATTACGGCATGCGCGCCATTTTTGTATTATTTTTAACCAAAGCATTATTATATGATAAAGCGATTGGTTCAGACATTTACGGTAGCTATACCGGTTTAGTTTATTTAACACCTTTGTTAGGTGGTTATATGGCCGATAGATATTGGGGTAATAGAAAGTCTATTGTTATTGGCGGTATTATGATGGCCATTGGGCAGTTTTTTATGTTTTTAAGTGGTTCATTTTACACAGAATTGGAGCTCGCTAGGTTTTTAATGATGGGTGGTTTAGCCATGTTGATTTTTGGAAATGGATTTTTTAAACCGAATATTTCTACCATGGTTGGTCAACTATATCCAAAAGGTGATGCCAGAATAGATTCTGCTTTTACTATTTTTTACATGGGAATTAATTTAGGTGCATTCCTATCTCCACTCATATGCGGTGGTTTGGGTGATACCGGAAATCCGGCAGATTTTAAATATGGTTTTTTAGCAGCCTCTATAGGTATGGTAATTAGTACCCTATTATTTGTTTGGCTAAAAAATCATTACATTGTTACACCAGAAGGTGAGGCAATTGGAGCTGCTCCTAATGCACAGAGAAATACCTCTGCTTCTGAAACTACTCCTTCTTCTGATTTTACAAGCGGACAGTTATTGTTTTGGTGCGGAGTAGAAGGCGCTTTATTTGCAGCCTTTTATTATTTAGGTCAGGGTGTTATTGGTTCCTTCATTTTCTCTTTATCTATTGCTGCGCCTGGTTTAATTATTTCTGATAGAAGTTTACTAAAAGAAGAACGTGAGCGAATTGCAGTTATTTACATTGTAGCATTTTTTGTTATTTTCTTCTGGGCCGCCTTTGAGCAAGCGGGTGCATCGCTTACATTTTTTGCAGAAGAACAAACCAATAGAGAGGTTGGAATGCATATTTCTAAGTCTGTATTAAGTAGTATTTATGGTGCTTTAATTGCCTTGCTGGCATTCTTAGGTTTTAAAGTGTTTGGGTCCATGAAAAATGAACAAAAAGGGGTGAAAGAGTTAATTTTAGGATTAATTGTTGCAGCCATTGGAAGTTTATTATACTTAATCATGGGAATAGCTCCGGAGGGAACAGACATTGATTCAATTCCTGCTAGCTTTTTCCAAAGTATAAACGCTGTTTCCATTGTTATTTTTGCGCCAATATTCTCCATACTATGGACCTTTTTGGGTGCTAGAAAAATGGAACCTTCTTCTCCATACAAGCAAGCCATTGGTTTAATGTTATTGGCCATTGGGTATGTGGTAATTGCTTTGGGTGTTAAAGGGATTGCTCCAGAAACTAAAGTAAGTATGATGTGGTTATTTAGCCTTTATTTAATTCATACTTTTGGAGAGCTGTGTTTATCGCCAATTGGCTTATCTATGGTTAACAAATTGGCTCCAGTTAAATTTGCTTCTTTACTCATGGGTGTTTGGTTTTTATCTACCGCATCTGCGAATAAATTTGCCGGTACCTTAAGTTCATTGTATCCAGAAACAATGATTAAGGTAGAAGCAGTTACAGAACAACAAACTATCAATCAGGTAATACTTTGTGAAAAGTTAGACAAATCAGAAGATATTAATGGAGGTAAATATGTAAGTATTGATTTAATTTCTTTTGATAAAGTTGCTAGTAAAGAGCAAAAAGCTGAAATTGTTAAAGGCATCTTTAAAGATTCTGTAGTGAAAGAAAAGAACTTTATGGGTGTTACTATTAATAGCTTGTATTCTTTCTTTATGTTATTTGTGGTGATGGCTGGCTCTGCCTCCGTAATTTTATTTTTATTATCACGTAAGTTGTTGAAAATGATGAACGGAGTTAGGTAATAATCTCCTTTCTATGATTTTTTTAATCGCTGTTTACATTGGCAGGTGCAGTATTTAGTTAATACCGGCGTTTCTGCAAATGTAAACAGCGTTTTTTTTTAACATCAATATGTATATTTGGATATGCTAAGAAACTTAGATTTAACACAAATATTGGTGCTAGATATTGAAACGGTGCCACAATATCCAAGTTATGATGAATTGCCAGAGGCATGGAAGTATTTGTGGGATAAAAAAGCCATTGCACTCCGAAATATAGAAAACCTATCACAAACTGAAATCTATCCTAGGGCTGGTATATTTGCAGAATTTGGAAAGATCATCTGTATTTCTTGCGGATATTTTAGTAGTTCAGGAAAATCTTATCAATTTAGGGTAAAATCGTTTTACGGAAAAGATGAAGCATTCATTTTAAGAGAATTCAGTCAGATGTTAGAACGGCATTTCAATGATTCTGCTCATTCTTTGTGTGCCCACAATGGTAAAGAATTTGATTACCCTTATATAGCTAGGCGTTGCTTGCTAAATGGCCTAGAAATTCCAAGTTTACTTAATACAGCTGGTAAAAAACCTTGGGAGATAAATTTATTAGATACGATGGAATTATGGAAATTTGGGGATTACAAAAGTTATACCTCTTTAGAGTTATTGGCGGCCTCTTTTGGAATTCCTACTCCAAAAGATGACATAGATGGGAGCAAGGTTTGGTCTGTGTTTTGGCAAGATGATAATTTGGAGCGAATAAAAACATATTGCGAAAAGGACGTAATAACCGTAGCCCAATTACTCTTGAAATTCAGAAATGAATCATTACTAGAAAGTCATCAAATCATTACCGTTTAGTACAATTTCCTTCGAAACCAATTCTAGGTTAAAAAATTATTGAAACTGACTTAAACGTCTACTCAGTTTCCTGACAATACTCGTCCAACTGTACGTTTCAAAGAATTGCTTTGTCATTGGTGAATAGGATTGTTTTAAAGCTTGAATGATGAGTTGCGTAAACTCTTCCCATTGATGGTTGCTAGCTACTTTTAAATGCTGTTCACATACAGATTGATCTATTCCCAGTGCGCCATTGTATGTTGACACTACAATTTTGCCTCTTCCTAAACTCTCCAAAGCCTTTGTTTTTACCCCACCACCGCTCATAATTGGGTTCAATAGAACATCTGCGGCATCAATATATTCATCTAAATTCTCTACAAAACCCAGGTATTTAAATTGCTTTTTATCTATTATTCTATTGGCAATCTCTTCAGGTAAACCCTTGCCGCAAATGAGGATAAAAAAATTATCATTTAATTGTGATAATAAGCGTGGATATATTTCATCTAAAACGTAAAGTGCGCCTTCGTAATTAGGCTGATAATTCATAGTTCCAAAATAAAGAACAATCTGCTGGTTTGAACCAATACCCAGTTCTTTTTTTACATTTTCTTGTGCATTTTTTATGGGCTCAGGAGTTTCTTGATAATTTATTCCAGTAGGTATCAAGGCAGTTTTGTCTGGATTTAAATTGAACTCGTATTGGGCGTGTTTTTGATCAACCTCACTCAAAAATATTACTAAATCTGCCAGTTGATGCACCATTTTTTCGTACATATACATGAAGCTCCACCATGATTTGCCCATGCTTTTGAAGCGCAAATATTCTATGTTATGACAGCGCACAAACACTTTCTTACGAGTAAATATTTTTAATACGGGAATCATCCAACCCATAAATGGTTGATCCAAAAAAATGATATCGCTGTTGTGCTGTTTAATTTGTTTTGTGAGAAGAAAGGGTAGAAAAATATTTAGATAACGCCAAGGTTTAAACCGCATTCCAAATAATATTTCAAAGCTAAACTCATTGGTATTTATTGGAGTATATGGGTCAACAGTAAATACTTTTACTTGATGTTCTTTCCCTAAATGTTGTAAGAGTTGAAACGTAGAAATTTCTCCTCCAGTTTTGGCCGGTAAAAAAGGATAAGAAACAAGGGCGAAAATCTTCACTTTAGGTTTTTTTGCTAGCAGCAATAAGGCTATTTTTGGACAAATTTCCAAATATGGATTCCTTGTATCGTAAGCATCAGGCTTTTGAGCCTTTTATATCAGAATCGCAAATTTTAGCGAGAATTAATCAGTTGGCTGAGCTTCTCAAAGCAGATTACGCAGCCCATCAACCAGTTTTTGTAGCTGTGCTCAATGGCTCCTTTATGTTTGCTTCAGATTTATTTAAGGAGCTTGATTTTGATTGCGAAATTCAATTTGTAAAAGTAAGCAGTTACCAAGGTACTCAAAGTTCAGGTTCCATAAAAGAAGTTATTGGTCTGAACCAAGACTTATCAGATAGACATGTTGTTATCTTGGAAGATATTATTGATACGGGTTTAACCATGGATTTCTTGCTAAAAGATTTTAATCGATTTAAACCAAAATCACTTGCTATTTGCAGTTTATTGGTAAAACCAGATGCCATGCAAGTTCCTCTAAAAATTAATTATATTGGCTTTGAAGTAGCGAATGAATTTTTAGTAGGATATGGGTTAGATTTCAATGGTTTGGCAAGAAATTATAGAAATATTTATAAACTAGATATGAAGAGTGATCGCTAAAGCACTCTTTAAGTCCTGCAGCTATTTAATTTATTTTTCTTCTGAGCTGGGATTTGCCGCTGGGTTTGGCGCAGTTTCAGTTTTCTCTGGCTTGTCAAACTTAACCTTAACCGCATTGGCTCCTTTGTGGTTCATTTCAATTTCAAAGGTAACCTTGTCGCCTTCTTTTACTTGATCTATAAGGCCGTTCATGTGAACAAATATGCCATTTTGATTTTTGGCATCTTTAATAAATCCATAACCTTTAGATTCATTAAAAAACGTTACAACTCCCTTTCTTACGGCATCTTCAGGTTCTGCAGGTAATTGTTTTCCTACACCTATTACCACATCTTCTAGGTTAATTTCTCTTCGTTTTTTGGGGTCTGGCGGAATGCTTGTTAAATTTCCATTTTCATCTACATAGGCAAGCATATCTTCTAGGTCTAAACCTTTTTGTGCGTTTGCTTTGCGGTCAGCTTTCTTTTCTTCCTTTTCTTTTCTCTTTTTAAGCTTTAATTTTTCTTTTTCTTTCTTGCTGAAGGTTTCTTGTGATTTAGCCATTTAGTTATTTATAGTTAGTGCACTTCAATTTTAGGTGCCTAGGCTTTTGATGATAAGTATAAGCAAGTAAAAAATTTTAGTGCTTCAAAGGTAGTTTAATTATTTGATATTTTTGTGTTTAGCAATTATTCTTATTCTGCAAGCTGTGCTTCCTAAAAATAGATGCTATTTTGCCTCATTAAATTATTTTTATATGTATACCATATACCATAACAAACGTTGCGGAAAAAGCAGAGCTGCATTGGCAGCATTGCAAGAACAAAATAATGATTTTACTGTAGTAGATTATTTAAATACGATACCAACTAAAAAAGAACTTGAAGCTCTTTTAGAACTATTAGGGATGTCTGCTTTTGAATTAATTCGAAAAAAAGAAACAATTTTTGTTAATCAATTTAAAGATAAACAATTAAGCAATAACGAATGGTTGGAGGTATTAATTAAATACCCTATTTTAATTGAAAGGCCAATTATTGTTAGTAAAAATAAAGCAATTATTGCCAGAAGTCCAGAAAAAATTGCTGAGGCATTAGCAAAATAAGCCATGTGCTAAATTTCTTGTAAAAATCATTGTTGAAACCAAAACTTTCTATTTTATTCGCACTCTCATTCTTAATTGTATGTTAAACATTGTATTATTCGGACCTCCAGGAGCAGGCAAAGGAACTCAATCCGCCAAGCTAATTGAAAAATACCACCTGGTACATTTGTCTACCGGCGATATTTTTAGAGCAAATATCAAAGGTGGCACAGAGCTGGGTTTGCTGGCTAAAAGTTTTATTGATCAAGGGAAATTAGTGCCAGATGAGGTAACTATTGGTATGCTTGCTTCAGAGGTTAATAAACAAGCCGATCCAAAAGGATTTATTTTTGATGGTTTTCCGCGCACATCTGCTCAAGCCAAGGCATTAGATGATTTGTTACAAAGTAAAGGCACATCTATAAGTCTTATGTTAGCTTTAGAAGTTGAAGAAGAAGAATTACGCAAACGCTTATTAATTCGAGGAAAAGACAGTGGCCGCGCCGATGATCAAAATCCGGATATTATTCAAAATCGCATAGATGTATACAATGCAGAAACAATGCCTGTAAAAGATTATTATTTGGGTCAAAACAAATACAAAGGCATTCCAGGAATTGGTGAAATTGAAACCATTTTTAATGCTTTGTGTGCAGAAATAGATCATGCTTAAACTTCTTTTGTAATTATAAGGCCCATAAAGTTTATCTTTGTGGGCTTTTTTATGTTTTATTACCAATAAAAAAGCATCAATCTCATTTCTTATGGCCGAATCAAATTTTGTAGATTACGTTAAAATATGTTGTAGAAGTGGTAAAGGTGGCGCTGGTGCCATGCATTTTTTACGAGATAAGCATACTGCTAAAGGTGGCCCGGATGGTGGAGATGGCGGTCATGGCGGTAATATTATTTTGCGAGGAAATGCAAACCTTTGGACGCTTTTGCATTTAAAATACCGCAAACATATAATAGCAGAACCAGGTAAAAATGGAGATGCTGGATTAAGAAAAGGGAAAGATGGCAAGAATGAAATCATAGAAGTACCGCTTGGAACAGTAGCCAAAGACGCCGAAACTGGGCAGTTTTTGTTTGAGGTTACATCTCATGGAGAAGAGCACGTGCTCACTGCTGGAGGTAGGGGTGGTTTGGGTAATTATCATTTTAAAACATCGGTTAACCAGGCTCCAACACATGCACAACCAGGTGTCCCAGGTAAGGAAGAATGGCGTATCTTAGAATTAAAAATATTGGCAGATGTAGGTTTAGTGGGTTTTCCAAATGCGGGTAAATCTACTTTACTTTCAGTAATTACAGCGGCTAAACCCGCCATTGCAGATTATCCATTTACTACATTGGTGCCTAATTTAGGAATAGTGCCCTATAGAGAATATCAAAGTTTTGTGATGGCAGATATTCCCGGTATTATTGAGGGTGCGCACGAAGGCAAAGGCTTGGGAACCCGCTTTTTGAGACATATTGAAAGAAATGCTACTTTATTATTCATGGTGCCTGCTACCAGCGAGAACATAAAGGTTGAATACAATATTCTCTTAAAAGAACTTAAATTATACAATAAAGAACTTTCACAAAAGTCTCGTTTGTTGGCTATTACCAAATGTGATTTGCTGAGCGATGAAGAGCTAAAGGCCATTAAAAAAACACTTCCTCGTGTTCCTCATGTATTTGTGAGTTCTGCTGCTCAAAAGGGACTAGACGAATTGAAGGATAAATTGTGGGAGATGATTCAGTAGGGTATGAGACTTAGTTATACAATATGGATATAATAATAGGGCTGGTGAGCATATTGTTTGATCTTATGAGGTTTGTGAAAGCGTTTATCTAATAAACAGACTAAATTAATCCATCATTCTCTGGATTTTACCTCTTGAAAAATATACTCATTAAATTTGAAATGCTCAATAATAAATGTAACTTTGTCTTTGTTAATAAGCTTTATAGTATATGAATAAGTATGGAGCTCCCCGTTCAATAATATTTTTGTTTTTACTTGTATGGTCTTGGCTAAATGTAGCACAATTATACGTTCAAGTAAACAAAAAAAAAGAGCCCTTTATTCCGAATGTATCTTGCCCGAAGGCTCCCTTTACAAGCGCAAATAAAAACATAGAAATAACTCAACTTTCTGATACTTTTATTTTTTTAATAGAAGTTTTTTCTGAACAAATTGCAGAGGAAGATTTAATTGAAAAAGAACAAGATGTCTTACGTTATTTGTGCTTTTATTACAAGTTTTGTTTGGCAGTTTTATCCCAACATCAGCAAATACAATTCTCAGAAGTGCTGTTTACTTTCAAGTCTATTTTGCAACCTCCACTTTTTTTGTTGCATCATTCATTTAAAGATTTTTAGTGTAAAATAAACCTTGGCGATTAGGTTCAAACCTTAAGCTTCCCAGTTTTTCATGCAGTTTGCCCATCTGGCTCATTTAACTGCTATCTATTTTACATTAAAAAAAAATCATGAAAAAATTATCATTTCTCTTTGCTGTGGCAAGCCTTGTTTTGCTGAGTTGCAAAGAACAAAAGCACATTAAAACTGAAGAGAATAAGCTCACTGCTAGTTACCCAGTAAAAAAAGATACCACTATTTTTCAAGAGTATGTTTGTCAGATTAGGGCCATTCAACACATAGAATTACGCTCTTTAGAAAAAGGTTATTTGCAAAAAATATATATTGATGAAGGGCAGTTTGTTAAAAAAGGGCAACTGTTGTTTCAAATATTACCCTTGGTATACAGGGCTGAAACAGAAATTTTTGCCGCAGAATTATCTTTAGCTGAAATAGAATTTCAGAACACCAAGTCCTTGGCAGATAGTTTAATTGTATCTAAAAACGAATTGGCCATGGCTAAGGCAAAATTAAATAAGGCCCGAGCCGATTTAAACAGGGCCAAAGTGCACCTCCAATTTACCGAAATTCGTGCTCCATTTGATGGCATTATTGGCCGGTTTAACGAAGTACGTTTAGGTAGTTTATTAGATGAAGGCGAACTATTAACAACGCTATCCGATAACAGCAAAATGTGGGTGTATTTTAATGTTCCCGAGGCCGCATATTTAGATTTTAAATCGCACAATACTCTTAACTCAAAGGTGAAAGTTAAGTTGGAGATGGCCAATAATGAACTCTATTCCGAACCCGGTTTTATTGAAATTGTGGAAGCCGATTTTAATAATGAAACAGGAAATATTGCTTTTAGGGCTGCATTTGAAAATAAAAATGGCTTGCTCAGGCATGGAGAAACGGGTAAGATTTTGATGCCTTTTTTTGTACATGATGTCTTGTTGATTCCGCAAGTTTCTACCTTTGAGATTTTGGATAAGAAGTTTGTATTTGTAATTGGGGCTGAAAATAAAATTGAGGCACGAGAGGTGCAAGTAGCAATCGATTTGCCGCATGTTTATGCAATTAAATCAGGACTAAAAGCAACAGATAAGATTTTGGTGGAAGGTTTGCGAAAGGTTAAAAATGGCGATGAGGTAATTCCTGTTTTAAAGCCATTTGAAACTATTTTAAGCGAGTTAACGCAATTGCAAGCAGAATAAGTTTAGGTAAATATTTTAATAGCAAATTGTATGTTCAGCAAGTTTATTCAAAGGCCTGTATTGGCCATTTCATTGTCGTTGGCTATTGTTTTCTTGGGTATTTTGGCCATAAAAACCCGACCAATTTCTCAGTTTCCAGATATTGCCCCACCGAGGGTTAATATATTTATAGCCTATCCTGGTGCCAGTGCACAAATATTAGTAGAGTCTACTTTAATTCCGCTAGAGCGCGCTATAAACGGCGTGCAAGGCATGTTGTATGTGATCTCAGATGCCACAAGTGCAGGCGAGGCAACCTTGCAAATTGTGTTTGAACCAGGTACTGATCCCAACGCTGCTGTGGTAAATATTAAAACAAGGGTAGATGCCATTATGAATAACCTTCCGCCCTTGGTTCAGCGCGAAGGATTAATTATTACACCCATACAGCCTAGCATGTTGATGTATGTGAACGTTTTTAGTACACATGAAAATACCGATGAAAAGTTTTTGTATAACTACGCAAACGTGCACATTATTCCAGAATTACAGCGCATAAAAGGCATGGGTAGGGCGCAAATATTGGGAAGCAGGACCTATGCGATGCGGGTCTGGTTAAAGCCAGATAGAATGCGTGCTTACAATGTTTCTACCGAAGAGGTTATGAAGGCTTTGGAAACGCAAAGTATTATTGGTAGACCCGGTAGATTGGGGCAGGCCTCTGGTAAAACTGCACAATCTTTGGAATATACCTTAACATACAAAGGTAGATTTAATAAGCCAGAAGAATATGAAAATATAATTGTGAAGGCTAATCAAAAAGGAGAGTATTTAAAGCTAAAAGAATTGGCCGATGTGGAATTAGGGAGTGAGTTTTTTGATATCTATTCTAATAAAGATGGTCATGCCTCTGCCTCTATTATTTTAAAGCAAAACTATGGCACCAATGCCAGTGAAGTAATAAAGTTAACTAAAGAAAAATTGGCAGAATTGCGTAAAGATTTTCCGCCGGGTATGGATTATGAAATTAACTATGATGTTTCAAAATTTGTTGATGCATCTATAGAAAAAGTATTGCATACCCTCTTAGAAGCTTTTGTTTTAGTGGCATTGGTGGTGTTTATTTTTCTTGGAGATTGGCGATCAACCATTATTCCAATTATTGCGGTGCCTGTTTCTTTGGTAGGTGCTTTTGTGTTTATGCAATTGTTTGGCATTACCATTAATTTAATAACCCTATTTGCCTTGGTATTGGCAATTGGTATTGTGGTTGATGATGCTATTGTGGTCGTAGAAGCAGTGCATGCTAAGTTGGAAGAAGAACCTATTTCACCATACGAAGCGGTTAAAAAAGTTTTGGGTGAAATCAGCGGTGCAGTAATAGCTATTACCTTAATAATGACAGCTGTGTTTTTACCAGTGGCATTTATGAGCGGTCCGGTAGGGGTGTTTTACCGCCAATTTTCCATTACCATGGCCAGTTCTATTGTATTGTCGGGTATTGTAGCGCTTACGTTAACTCCGGTTTTATGTGCCATGTTATTAAAAAGCAATCACGGAAAACCAAAGAAGATTACTCCCGTTCAAAAGTTTTTAAATGGGTTCAACCATTATTTTGGAAAATTAACGGGTAAATATTCCCAAGTATTAGAGAAAATTGTAGACCGCCGCCTAGTTACCTTTGTGCTTTTGGCAAGCTTTTCATTTGGTATTTTCGGGCTGAACAAAATCGTTCCCACCGGATTTATTCCGAATGAGGACCAAGGACAGATTTATGCCATTATACAAACTCCTCCAGGAAGCACATTGGAACGCACCAATGAAGTAGCAAAGGCTCTGCAGTCCAAGGCAAAAGAAATAAATGCCATTGCTTCTGTAACCTCTTTAGCGGGTTATGAAATTTTAACCGAAGGCAGGGGCTCAAATGCCGGAACTTGTTTAATAAATTTAAAAGATTGGGGCGACCGCAAAGAATCTATCAAAGAAGTTATTGAAGAGATGGAGGAAAAAACAAAGGATTTGGGTGCGGTAATAGAGTTTTTTGAACCACCCGCAGTACCAGGTTATGGCTCGTCTGATGGGTTTTCGCTACGTTTATTAAACAAAGAAAGTACAGTAGATTACATAGATTTTGATAGAATAAACATGGAATTTATGGTAGCCTTAAATAAGCGCCAAGAATTATCTGGATTGTTCACTTTTTATGCAGCCAATTATCCGCAGTTTGAGATTGTGATAGATAATGAAAAAGCCATGCAAAAGGGAGTTTCTATTGGTGATGCCATGGAAAATTTAAATATTTTAATTGGAAGTACCTATGAGCAAGGCTTTACCAGATTTAATACCTTTTACAAAGTTTATGCTCAAGCCGGACCACAATACAGGCGTATTCCATCAGATGTGTTGAACCTATATGTAAAGAACAATAGGGATGAAATGGTGCCGTATAGTTCTTTTATAACGATGAAAAAAACACAAGGTCCGAACGAAATTACGCGTTATAATTTGTACACCTCATCGGCCATTAGAGGCGTTCCTACCAAAGGATTTACTACAGGTGAGGCCATTAATGCGGTAAAAGAAGTGGCAGCAGAAACTTTGCCAAATGGGTACGAAATTGCCTGGGAAGGTTTGTCGTATGATGAAGCAAAAAGGGGAAATGAGGCGGTCTATATTTTATTGGTTGTTTTAATATTTGTATATCTAGTTTTGGCTTCTCAATATGAAAGTTTTATACTTCCGTTGAGCGTTTTATTTTCGCTGCCTGCAGGTATTTTTGGGTCGTTTTTATTACTTAAAGTTTTGGGATTGTCTAATGATATTTATGCCCAAATTGGTTTGATTATGTTGGTGGGTTTACTTGGAAAGAATGCCGTATTAATTGTAGAATTTGCCGTTCAAAAACATAACCAAGGTGCCAGCATTAGAGAAGCTGCTATATTGGGCGCTACAGCCAGGTTCAGGCCGATTTTAATGACATCTTTTGCATTTGTTGTGGGTTTGATTCCTTTAGTTCGGGCTACCGGTGCAGGTGCAATTGGCAACAGAACAATCGGTTCCTCTGCCTTAGGAGGTATGTTGATAGGTACCTTGTTTGGGGTGATTATTGTGCCTGGTTTATATTTTATTTTTGCTCATTTGGCAGAGGGTAGAGATTTAATTAAAAATGAAGACCATAATCCATTAACTGAAGATTTGGTGGAGCCTAGGTTCAAAGAAGGGTTAAAAAATAGCATATCCAAGTTGAAGCGAATTTTACCAAATTCTAAAAAATAATCACATGAAAATTTTTAATAAAAATAAACTATTAAATTTATTGTTTGTAGTTGTGATGCAAATGTTGCATGGCTGCAAAATAGGAGAGCTTATGCCTAATCAAGCGTTTAAAACCATTCCAGATTCATATTTAGTGGGTGCCCAGTTAGATAGCAATTCTGTTGCTTCAAATTCTTGGCGTAACTTTTTTAAAGATAGGGATTTGATTGGTTTAATTGATACCGCTTTGGTTCACAATCAAGAGTTCAAGATAATTTTACAAGAAATTGAAATAAGCAAAAATGAAGTGCGGTATAGAAAAGGAGCCTACTTACCTTTTTTAACTTTAGTTTTAGGCAGTGGCATAGAGAAAACTCCTAAATATACTAGAATGGGCGTTTTAGAAAGTGAGATAAATTTACCAGCAAATAAAAAAAATCCTGAACCCATGCGCGATTTTCAGGTGGGCGTAGAGACAAAATGGGAACTAGATATTTGGGGGAAATTACGTAACGAAAGGAGGGCTGCAAACTTAAGATACCTCGCATCTATTGAGGGAAAAAACTTTATGCAAACTCAACTAATATCTGAAATTGCAGAAACCTACTATGAGTTGCTTGCTCAAGATAATGTGTATGAAATATTAGAAAATAATATTAAGCTGCAAGTTGATGTATTGCGAATTGCTAAGGTGCAAATGGCTAATGCTAAATTAAATCAATTAGCCGTAAATAGATTTGAAGCACAATTGTTAAACATGCAAAATCTGCAATTAGAAGTAAAGCAAAAAATAATTGAATGTGAAAATCACATCCATTTTTTATGTGGTAATTATAATGAACCAATTACCAGAAATGCTAGCCAATTTATGGCATCTGGGATAGAAAAATTAGACCAAGGTTTGCCATCACAAATTTTGTTAAATAGAACAGATGTTAAACAAGCAGAGCAAAATTTGAAGGCCAGTAAATTAGATGTGAAAGCTGCAAGAGCTAATTTTTATCCTCGTTTTGGGCTTTTTTCATCTATAGGATTTCAGACTTTTAATCCTTTATTTTTGGTTCATTCCGAATCTGTATTGTTGCGTGCAGTTGGAGATTTAGTTGCACCTTTGGTAAATAGAAGCAATATAAAAGCTTTTTATTATTCGGCCAATGCCAGGCAATTACAAGCTGCCTATAATTACCAACAAAGCATTTTAAGGGCATACGTTGAGGTGCAAAATCAATATTGGAAATCGGTGAATTATGCTAAGAGTTTTGAGGTTAAAAACAACGAGGTAAACATACTTTTACAATCTGTAAGTATAGCTAATAACTTATTTTTATCTGCTCGAGCTGATTATGGAGAGGTTTTATTTACACAAAGAGAAGCGCTTACAGCCAAGATGGATTTGATTGAAATAAAAAAGAATCAACTTGATGCGCAAGTGATGTTGTATAAATCGCTTGGTGGTGGTTGGCGGTAAAAACTATTGATGTAGAGACAGGTCTTGTCTTGTTTTTACATCAATTCCTCAAATATCCCTGATTCTTTGTTTTTGCGGCAGTTATTCCAATCAAAGTAGCGTCCATTCATGGCAATGTATACACCTGCAGGCAG
>CANHDN010000061.1 GCA_947459415.1 Bacteroidota bacterium | reverse complement strand
CAGCTTGTCGAGGGACTTATCAAAAGATTTATCAAATTCTACGATCATTAAGATCTAAGTTTCTTTAAAATTGAATCCTTAGAAACTGTCTTACCAGTTTTTACCTTATCCATTAAGTTACCTAGCATTAAGTCTTCAAACTGATCATCCTTCATGTCAATAACATTCCCACCTAGCCTTTTGGCAAGTTCTGCAAGAATTTTACTACTTTATTTGTCGGTTTTTATAAGGATAGTACTCATGTTGTAAAAATAGTGAAAATATTCAAATAAGGGAAATTTCTACACTCACCATTGCTTATAACGTTTTGGCGCCTTGCAACGTTGCTGCTTGGGAAGGCTAATTTTTCAACTAAGATAAAACATTCTACATAAAACAAATCTATCAATCACCACATTTTCGGCAATGACGCAAGACGCTTGTTATGCCGAGTTGATTTGCGCTTTCGGGATCGTTTTCAATAAGTACTCAATAGTTCCTTTTTCTTCTTCCAAATCAAAGTCGTCTTGAAGTCCTAACCAAAATTTGGCAGAATTCCCAAAATATTGAGATATTCTTAATGCAGTGTCTGCTGTAATTCTGCGATTTCCTTTAATTATTTGAGAAACTCTTGTTTGTGGAATTCCCAAGTCTTTTGCTAATTGGTATTGCGAAATAGATAAAGGTTTTAGAAATTCTTCTAAGAGAATCTCTCCTGGATGTATGTTCTTTAACTTTTTCATTTTAGTGATAATCTATTAATTTAACCTCATGTGTATTTGAATTCTTCCACTGAAAAATGATTCTCCATTGGTCGTTAACTCGGATGCTATAGAAACCATTATAATTTCCACCTAATTTTTCAAGTCGATTTGATGGAGGAATTCTTAAATCGGCAATATTCATAGAATTGTTTAACATCCTTAATTTCCTTCTGCCAATTTCCTGTATCTCCATTGGCAGGCCTTTAACGCGCTCTCCATTCCATATCTTCTCTGTTTCTTTACTTCCAAAAGAAATAATCATTTTTTGATGACTTATAAAATACTAACGTCAAAGATAAGTATTAGATTTCGAATTGCTAAATTTATTTCAATGCGGCATAACGTTTTGCCTTTATAGAAAATAGGGGTAATTTTCCAGCTCATGTTTTTTTAGTAAAAATAAAACCGCTTGGCTGTTTTGGTTCAAGCCAAAAACTTTAAAACACCCCAAGAAAACGAAGATTAGGTATAGTTATCTGTTTAATAAACATTTAACAAAATCAAGTAAACAAGATTTAGTAGGTTTTAAGGGAAACTAACAGCCCAACAAACGCCTATTTCCTGCGCGCAATGGTTCTGGTTTTACCATTAACTGTAATGCTAATAAATTCATCACAAGCACCAGATCCAAAATCAATGGTTCTTAGTAATTTATTTTCTGGCTTTACCTCCACTATACCACTTACAATTTTGTGTGAGCAGGATAGTACTACTCTTAATGCCTTGGTAATTTCACTAGTAAATGCAACTCCTTTTCTGTTTACACCGCTACCAGTTCCAGTAATTTCATATATATCATCTAAACGGCTTGCCGTATTGGCACCTGCCACCCAAAGCCTGGTTCTATTACTTTTCCAGGTAAATGTCTCTGCGCTCGGTGTAGTAATTTTTCCTGAAACTTCAATGCTAAAACTTAATTGTCCATTCGCATTAAAGCCATTGTTGGTAATAGATTTCTCTCCTTCTACTAAATTATTGTTTTGATAAAACTTATCAAACGTAATCAAAATTTTTGTGCCCGGGTTTCTGTAGGCACCTGTCCACTTAACCAAGATAACTCCCCTGCGTAAATTTCCGTCTTTGCACAGGTAATTGCTCGTTCCATAATCTATGGTCATGGTAATGGGAGAAACACTGCTATCCACGCTCACTATAGGGAAACCACCCTTTTTTAGACCGAGGTCTTCTGCAGCCTCATTTACCTCAGCATACACTAAATCAAAAGTCATTTCTCCCTGTGATTGATCCTCTGCAGTGGTAATATCGTCTGTGTCTAACTCCTTTTCTTTTTTACAAGAAATAATTGATATGCTCATTAAGAACATAAAAATAATAGAATAATACATGCTCTTTTTCATACTTTTTTAAATTTAATAATGCTAAGATATCTAAAAAAGAAATTGGTTTAATACCAAATATATGTTTTTTACAAAATTACTTTCCTATGTTTGACAAATGAAGGCAAAAAGACTACTATTAGCAACCCTATCTGTATTAGGATTATTTTCTATTTTATACTTTTTAAACGAACAACAAACCATTCAAATTGCAACGCCTATTCTAATTGGGTTAAAATGGTTTGCGCTCTCTTTAGCCATTTGGTTTGCCGTAGAAAAACGTAATTTAACAGCATGGATTTTGGTAGCTATGTTTATTGGCATTGCATTGGGTAGTGATTTTCCAGAAATAAGCAAGCCATTAAAGGTTCTCAGTGATATATTTCTTCGTTTAATAAAGACCATTATTGCACCACTTTTATTCAGTACACTGGTGGTAGGTATTGCCGGGCATTCAAATATTAAACAGGTAGGTAGAATGGGGCTAAAATCTATCATTTATTTCGAAATTGTTACCACTGTCGCACTCGTAATAGGCCTATTTGCCATCAACCTTACACAGGCAGGAGTGGGGTCAAGCCTTGCGGCACAAAACTCCCAAATTGAGAAAGCTAATACCCTCTTGGCTCAAAAACAAAGTCATGACGTCATCTTAGATATCTTCCCAGAAAACATTGCTAAATCGGTTGTAGAGAACCAAATACTTCAAATTGTGTTGTTTAGCATTCTATTTGGAATTGGTTTAGCATTGGTAAAAAACGAAGAGAAAAAGAATGCAATACTCTTATTTTCAGAGGGTTTAAGCGAGGTCATGTTTAAATTTACTCACATAGTTATGTTGTTTGCCCCCCTTGCTGTTGGTGGGGCTATGGCATATTCCGTGGCCAGTTTGGGCATGGGTGTTTTAGGCAACTTATTAAAATTAGTTGGCACCTTATATGGGGCACTTTTTGCATTTGTCGCACTCGTGCTTGTTCCAATTGGAATGCTGGTTAAGCTTCCTTTTAAAAAGTTTATCGATGCCATAACCGAGCCTGTTTCAATTGCCTTTGCAACGGCCAGTTCAGAAGCCGCTTTACCTAAGGCCATGGAACAATTAGAAAACATGGGCATACCTCGCAAAATTGTTGCTTTTGTTTTGCCTACCGGATACAGTTTTAATTTAGACGGAACCACACTCTATCTTTCTTTAGCATCTGTATTTATTGCACAAGCATCTGGAATAGATCTTACTATTGGACAACAAATTCAAATGTGTTTAATTCTGATGTTAACCAGCAAAGGCGTAGCGGGTGTGCGTGGCGCCTCCTTCCTAATCCTAGTAAGCACGGTTTCTTCTTTAGGGCTCGACCCAACCAAAGCCTTTGCCATATTAGCCGTAGATGCGCTAATGGACATGGGCAGAACTTCAGTAAACGTGATAGGAAACTGTTTAGCAACTTATGTAGTTGCTAAGTGGGAAGGTGAGGTTTAAGCCATACAATTCACATTTTAGCGGGTATTCTTGTGGTTTATCAATAGCATGCTTGGTGTTGTGCTTGTGTATTTTTGTGCTATAAACCAATAGCATTTTGATTCAGTACAACACCTTTCAGCTTAACAATGGATTAAACGTTATCCATCACCATGATAATTCCACCCAACTTTGTGCCCTCAATATTTTATATAAAGTTGGATCGAGAAACGAAGATCCTACTAAAACAGGCTTTGCGCATCTTTTTGAGCACCTCATGTTTGGCGGATCAGAAAATATTCCAGAATTTGATTTAGCCTTACAAACAGCAGGCGGAGAAAGTAATGCATTTACCAGTAACGACATTACCAATTATTACGTAACCCTGCCAGCCAACAATATTGAAACTGGCTTTTGGCTAGAGAGCGACAGGATGTTGAGCCTAGATTTTAGCGAAAAAAGCCTATCGGTTCAGCGAAATGTAGTCATAGAAGAGTTTAAAGAGCGATACCTAAACCAACCTTATGGAGATGTGTGGTTGCGCATATTACCGCTTGCCTACAAAGAACATCCTTACAATTGGGCCACCATTGGCAAAGAAATTAGCCACATAGAGCATGCAGATTTGGATCAGGTTAAGTCTTTTTTCTTTAATTTTTATGCGCCTAACAACGCCATTTTAGTAGTGGCTGGAAACATTAGCTTAGATGAAACAAAGCGCCTCTGCGAGAAATGGTTTGAGCCTATTCCACGAAGAAACACCCTCATTAAACCCTACCCACAAGAACCCAAACAAACAGAAGCTAGAAAAGAACATGTATACAGTGATGTGCCAGTTAACATGATTGTAAAAGCGTATCACATGGGCGGCAGACTAGACCCAGATTATTATGCCAGCGACCTGCTTTCAGATATTTTAGGCGGCGGAAAATCTGCGGCATTTTACCACAAGTTAGTAAAAGAAAAACGTTTGTTTAGCGAACTAGATACCTATATCAGCGGGGATGCCGACCCAGGATTATTTCTAATTGAAGGGAAGTTAAGCAAAGGAATTTCTTTTGAAGTAGCCGAGTCCGCAATTTTAGAAGAATTAGAAGCATTTAAAAACCAACTGGTAAGTGAGAAAGTGCTTACCAAAGTAATTAATAAAACGGAAACCAATATTCAATTTGGCGATATTAGTTTATTAAACAGGGCAATGAAACTAGCGTTTGCCGCATTTTTAGGAGATATAAACCTCGCAAATACAGAAATAGATCATTATCTCGCTGTTAAGCCAGAAACGCTTCAAATGATAGCAAAAAACATGCTTGTTGAAGAAAATTGTTCCACCCTTTATTACCATGCAAAATAATGACACTAGATCGTAAAATAACGCCGCCCTTTCATACCATTGAAAAACTTAGTTTCCCTAGCTATCAAATCGTTGAAATCAATAAGGGTTTGAACCTATATGCCCTTAGAGCAGGAACGCAAGCCGTAATTAGATTAGATCTTATTTTTGATGCTGGATTAATTAGTCAAATTCAAATTGCCCAAGCCAACTTTACTTCGAGCATGCTTAGTGAAGGAACAAAATCTAAAAACGCGCTAGAATTGGCAGAATCATTAGATTATTTTGGGTCTTATTTTCAAACCAGGGCTCATGCAGATGATGCTGTGGCCACATTATATTGCCTAGAAAAGCACCTTGATAAGTGTTTGCCAATATTCTTGGAAGCGCTTACTGCATCTGTTTTCCCTGAAAAAGAACTCGATATCCAAAAGAAAAATAGCCTTTCTAAATTGCTCGTGAACGAAAAGAAAAACAGCTATTTATGCAAGAAGAGCTATTATCAAAAAATATATGGCAATACCCATCCCTATGCTGCATTTATTTCTAAAGAAGATATTCAACAAATAAACAAAAACACTTTAGAAACCTTTTACCAGCAATATTACCTAAGTGGACTAAAATATGTCATGCTTTCGGGTGAGTTTAATACAGATAAGATAAACTTAGTTTCTCAGGCAATTAAAAACAGTGGATTACAAAAGAATGAAAATACCAGTTGTGAATTAACAATAGAATCAAATCCGGGAAACTATTTTATTGAAAAATCAGATTCAGTTCAATCGGCTGTTAGAATGGGCAAACTAAGTATTGGCAGAAATCACACAGACTTTAGAAAACTACAGTTTTTAAACCTCATTTTTGGCGGCTATTTTGGAAGCCGCTTAATGAAAAATATAAGAGAAGACAAAGGCTTAACATATGGTATATACTCGGTTCTTGAACCAAATTTAAATGGATCTAGTTGGTATATTGACACCGATATAAACACCAAAAACAGGGAAACTGGCATTGCAGAAATATATAAAGAAATAGAAAAAATAAAGGCCGAACCCATACCTCAAAATGAGTTAGAAACTGCCAAAAACTATTACTTAGGCTCCTTCTTAAAGAGCCTAGATGGCCCGTTTAGCCTGGCAGACCGCTTAAAAATAATCATAGACAATAAACTGTCAGATTCCTATTACCCAGAGTTTGTTTCCATACTCAATGAAACTACCAGTGCATCACTTCAAGATTTAGCAAATAAATACTTTGACACAGAAAACATCGTTGAGGTTGTAGTTGGCAAAAAATGAAAAAATTAATAATTGGATTATTATTTCTAGTAAGTAGCACATCGCTTTTGGCACAAAAACTCGTGCTTAAAAGGGTGTGCAATAGCGGCAATAACAACCAATTAACATGGCAATTTCAAGCAAGTTCTTGCACCCTTATTGGAAACGCAAAACTATATGCAAAAGAAAGTTTCAGTCAAGCGTTCTATTTAATAAACAATGCTGTAAACCCTGTCTCAGGTAATTTTACACATAACAACGCCAATGTGCCAAGCGTAAAAGATTGGTACTACTTTTTTGAATATGCCAGCATTTGTGGAAGTGATACTTTCACCTTTCATACAGACACCCTACAGATTGATAATACCAAACCAGATTCTACCATACTAGATTCTGTAAGTGTAGACCCTATCAATAATGTGGTTCAGCTTGGCTGGACATCTAATAAAACAGCAGACTTTTTTGCCTATTATTTATACAATTATGACAGAGCTGATCCAAGACTCATAGAAAATTTCAAAGACACTTTTTTTATAGATCTAAATCCAGTAAATCCAAAAAGTAAATCATTAAGTTATGATATTACCAGTGCAGATAGTTGCAATAACAGAAAAGAATATGGTGCTTATCAGCATAAAACGATTCATTTAATTGGAAAGATTGACACCTGTATAAATGCAATTACATTGAGCTGGACGCCTTATGTAGGCTGGCCGGTGGGAGAATATCAAATTTTTAGGAGCACAAACGGATCAACATTTAACTGGATAGCAAGCACGGCAGGTTCAGTATTAAAGTTTGAAGAAACTATTAATTTGCCAGGGGCAAACATAAGCTATTTTGTAAGAGCTAGAAAAGAAAAGGATTTAAAGGTATCATCCAGCAGTAATTCAAGCCCTGCCTTAATTTTAGGCAAATCAATTAATCCAAGCAACACGATTATTAAGCAAATAACTAACGAAACAGACAATAAAATTCAGGTTGAAATTGCAAGAAACCCACTTGCAGATTATTTAAATATAGAACTTCTAAGAGTAAATAACACTGGAATGGTTGAAAGCGTATTTAATTTTAATAACAACGAAAATGAATATATAGATAATACGGCTAATAATAAATTTAGATATGATTATTATATATTAAGTAGAAACATGTGCGGTGTGGTTAGTGACTCAAGCCCATTTTCTAATAATATAGTTTTAAATTTAAATGGCAATAATAATAATATTGATTTATTTTGGAACAGGTATTTCACGTGGAACACGGGAGTTAAAAACTACACAATATACAGATCTTCAGGAAATAACATTAACGAGGCAATAAATTTCACGGCAATTGCAAACGCTCAAACAGATACACTCATCAGCATACTAAAAGACAATTTTGCTGTTAATTGCTTTTATGTACTAGCTACAGATAATAGCAATTTGTTAGTCTCTAGAAGCAATGTGGCATGCTATGTTAAAGCAGGAAAGGTATATTACCCAAACGCAATCGTGCCAAATGGTATCAATAAAACATTTACTTTTGTAGGTGAGGGAGTAGATTTGCAAAACAGTAGTATTGCTATATACAATAGATGGGGACAGGTTGAATATGCCGCTAATAGCATTGAGGCAGGATGGGATGGAAAAGATAACAATGGGAAGGAAGTAAATACGGGTGTTTATTTCTTTATCGCTAAAATAAAAGTCGGGCTTGAAACTATAGACATCAATGGAAGTATATCAGTTATTAGATAAAATAACATTTAATTATATGGGCCGCAGACCCAGATTAAATAAATTGTTATATAGCGAATGGTTGTACAAACTATTACTTAGTCACAAAAAATCGCTAGGGTCATTAAACTATACATATTGTACCGATGATGAATTATTAGATATAAATAGAACCTATTTATCACACGATTATTATACTGATATTATCACGTTTGATTTGAGTGAAGAAAAGGGCTTAATAGAAGGAGATATTTATATTAGTATTGACCGGGTTAAAGATAATGCTAAATTAAATAGTGTGTTATTTGAGACAGAATTAAAAAGAGTTATGGCACATGGCTTATTACATCTTATAGGATTTAAAGATAAAAGCAAAAAGGAAATCAGTGCTATGAGAGAGGCAGAAAACCAGGCTTTATTGCTATGGGAAAAATCCATGTTTCACGTGAAACCGCATTAGATAAATTTAGTAATTAGGGGTTTATAAGAAAAAAGGAATAAATTAATGTTTATAGAATATGATGTAATTGTGGTTGGAGCTGGTCACGCAGGATGTGAGGCAGCGGCCGCAGCGGCAAACTTGGGGTCAAGTGTTTTATTGATAACCATGGACATGAACAAGATTGCGCAGATGAGCTGTAATCCGGCAATGGGTGGAATTGCAAAAGGTCAAATAGTAAGAGAAATTGATGCAATTGGTGGTTATTCAGGGCTTGTTTCAGATAGATCTACCATACAATTTAGGATGTTAAATAGGTCTAAAGGGCCTGCCATGTGGAGTCCAAGAACTCAAAACGATAGGATGCTATTTAGTCAATACTGGCGTGAATATTTGGAGCAAATTCCAAATGTAGATTTTTGGCAAGACATGGTAGTTGATATTAAGACCAAGGATGGCAGGGTGAGTTCTGTTATTACAGGAATGGGCCAAGAAATAAAATGTAAATCTTTGGTTCTTACAAGTGGAACATTTTTAAATGGAATTATACACATTGGACACAAACAATTTGGTGGAGGAAGAATAGGAGAAAAAGCCTCCTTTGGAATCACTGAAAGTTTAGTTAAGCTTGGATTTGAGTCAGGTAGAATGAAGACAGGAACACCGCCAAGAGTAGATGGACGCAGCTTAGATTACACAAAAATGGAAGAACAGGCTGGTGATGAGCTTCCCGAGAAATTCTCTTACAGCAATGAAACTAGCCCCATTAATAATCAACGCTGTTGTTGGATCACCTATACAAACGAAGAAGTGCATGAAGTGCTGAAAACTGGTTTTGAAGACTCTCCTATGTACGCTGGAAGAATTCAAGGCTTAGGGCCCAGATATTGTCCCTCTATTGAGGATAAAATAAATCGATTTGCAGAAAGAAATAGACATCAAATATTTGTGGAACCAGAAGGATGGAATACGGTAGAAATATATGTAAACGGCTTTTCAACTTCACTTCCAGATCACATTCAATATAAGGCCATTCAATTAATTCCAGGTTTTGAGAAAGCTAAAATCTTTAGGCCCGGATATGCCATCGAGTATGATTATTTCCCACCCACTCAATTAAAATTAAGTTTAGAGACACAATTAGTTGAAAACCTATATTTTGCAGGTCAAATTAATGGTACTACAGGATATGAGGAAGCGGCCTGCCAAGGTTTAATGGCGGGTATCAACGCACATCAAAAAATTAATGAGAAGGATGCTTTTATTCTGGGTAGATCTGAAGCCTATATTGGTGTACTAATAGATGATTTGGTGAACAAGGGAACTGATGAACCATACAGAATGTTTACGTCTAGGGCAGAATACAGATTAATGCTCAGACAGGATAATGCAGATATCAGGTTAACAAAAAAATCACATGAGCTAGGCTTAGCTTCAGACCAAAGACTAAAAAATGTGGAAGAAAAGATTAAACAAACCAACGAAATTGTTTCCTACTTTTCTAAAACCTCTATCACGCCTTCAGAAGTGAATCCCATGTTAGAAGAATTGGGTACTACGCCCATACCACAAAACTATAAGCTTACACAAATATTAAGTAGGCCTCAAATTGATCTGCCAATGATGATTGAAAAGATTGATGCCGTGAAACATGCTTTAGAAAATTATTCTAGCGATTCCCTTATTCAAGCAGAGGTACTTATGAAATATTCGGGTTATTTAGAAAAGGAAAAATTATTGGTTGATAAAATGAATCGTTTAGAAGATTTTAAAATAAAAGATGATTTTGATTTTTTAAGCATTAAGTCCATTTCATTAGAGGCTAGAGAAAAATTAAACAAGCAGCGACCAAAAACAATTGGACAAGCAGCACGCATCAGTGGAATATCTCCATCAGATGTTTCAATATTAATGGTGCATTTAGGTAGATAATTTCTTTATTTTGTTGCGTGGAAAAACTAGAACACTGTCCGGTTTGTAATTCAAACCAATTTAATGAGCTATTTACTTGCAAAGATTATGTTGCCAGTGGAGAAAATTTTACGATTGTATTATGCAGCAACTGCCAATTACAATTTACTAATCCGCGACCAAGCCAACATGATATTGGTAAATATTATGAATCTAAGCAATATATTTCGCATGCAGGTTCTGATAAATCTGAGTTAGGTGTCACTTATAAAATCTATGATTGGGTCAGAAATTACAGCATCGGTAGTAAGCTTAAACTCATTAAAAATTACCACAAAAATGGTAGATTATTAGATCTAGGTTGCGGCTTGGGTTATTTCTTAAATGGCGTGAAGGTTGATAAAACTTTTGAAGGAGTAGGTGCCGATGTCTCGGATGAGGCTATAAATTTTGTTTCAGCACAATTTAACCTAGCAGTTTTAAAGGAGGAAAAATTAAATGAAACAGAAAACAAATTTTATGACATCATTACACAGTGGCATGTAATGGAGCATGTTCATCAATTAGAAGAGCGAATGAAGCTACTTAAGCGTATTTTAAAAGATGATGGAACCATGTTTATTGCAGTGCCTATATCCAATTCTTTTGATGCAAAGCATTACAAACAGTTTTGGGATGGGTATGATGTTCCTCGTCATTTATATCATTTCACATCAAATAGCATGCGTTTATTGATGGAAAAAAATGGTTTTAAAGTTGTTCAAGAGAAATCACTTCCTTTTGATGCTCCATATATCTCCATGCGCAGTGAATATCATCAAAAAAACAACTTTGGTTTTATAAAGGGAGCAATAAAAGGTTTATTTTCAAATATAAAAGCCTCTTTTTCAGGTAATTACTCAAGCATCCTTTTTGTCATCAAACATAAATAACATGCGAAAAATCTTTTCCATTTATTTGTTAATAATACTGATAACATCTTGCGCTCAACAAGTGATTCCGACAGGGGGTATAAAAGATGATAAAGCGCCTATCATATTATCCCATGCTCCTGAAAATAAATCTACTCAATTTAAAAGTAATCAAATTACAATAAAATTTAATGAGTATATCACCATCAAAGATGCGGGTCAAATAATTGTTTCACCATTCTTGAAAGATAAACCAAAAATTGAAAGTAATGGAAAACAAATTAACATAGAATTTTTAACTGCGAAACCACAAGCAAATACTACTTATACCATCAATTTTGCCAATTCTATTTCTGATGTAAACGAAGGAAATATTTTAAATAATTATTCTTATGTCTTTTCAACTGGGAACTATTTAGATTCAAATTCAATCACGGGCAGAATATTTAATTCACAAACTACCAAAGAAGAAAAGGATATTTTAATTGCACTGTATCAAAAACAAACATTTACAGACACCAGTATCTATAAAAATTACCCTAACTATTTCACAAAAAGCAATGAAAAGGGAAGATTCAGTATTAATAATTTACCAGCTGATACCTTTCAACTCATTGCATTTAAAGACGCTAATGCAGATAATAAATATCAAAAAACAGAAGAAATAGCGTTTAATGATAATTTCTTGATACCAAGCCTTAGATCAGATTCCATGGATTTAAAATTATTTAAAAATCCACTATACAAAGCAAATACATTATTAGATACCTTGAGCAAACAAAGGCATATATATCAGTTTATTGTGTATAAGCCAACTGGTATTCAAGTTAAATCACTTAACCATTCAACCAGTTATCAATCTACTTTAATAGGTAAAAATGATATTGATACCATTCAGTTATTTCTTCCAGAAAGTAAAGATACCACTACGGAGATATTTGAAATAAAAACAGCCGATACAAGTTATTTTATTTCTCTAAAAACTAAGGCAAAAAGCAAACTAATGCCTTTACAAACAAACATCGTCATACCAGATAAACCATTAGATAGCATTAAAATAATCAGTAATTTTCCGATAAATGATTTGATAAAAACTAAGCTTGAAATAGTAGAAGATACGAATAAAATTGATCCAAATTATTTTAAACAAACATCCCCATTTGAATGGGTAATATATTATTCATATAAGGAAAATAAGTCTTATAGTATTACTTTAAAAGATAGTGCATATACTGATCATTTAGGTAGATATAATAAATCAACCAATAATTCATTTATTACAAAAAGTGAAAAAGATTATGGAACTATGCTTTTAACGATTAGCCCGAATAATAATGATAAAATAATAGTACAACTGATAGAATTAAAAAGCGCGGAAGAAGTAAAAATACAAGAATGGAAATATCCATTACCCATTGAAACTCATATTAAATATTTAAAACCTGGTAATTATCAATTTAAAATCATTGAGGATTTAAATAATAACGGAACTTGGGATACAGGTGATTATACTAAAAAGATTCAAGCGGAACCTATATTTTATGATAAGACGATTATTTCTATCAAAGCATATTGGGACATTGAACAGGGTATTAGTATAGATAATATTATAAATAACTAAAAATCAATTATATATATAAATATAAAAATTGCGACAATTTCCCATATCTGTGTATAAACAAGTGTATAAGTATAAAATCTGATGTAAGTAACTTTTCTAAAATGTCGCAATGTTAACAAGCCCAAAGTTAATGCGACTTTATACACCAGGCATACACAAAAAACAGAAAATAAATTATCCCCAATTACCTGTTAAAAGTGAAATTAACAAGTATGGATAAATTAAATAAAAGCTTGATTATAAATAAATTAGATAGTTACCAAAATGTTAAATAAATCTTATAACTAAAAAATCAATGGGAGAGAAAATAGATTCTCCACCATATTCACATCTCTATAAAAAGAATAGATATAAAAGAATATTAAAGAAGAATAGTTAATGTGGGTTGAAAACTTTTGGAAGGATGGGAAAGGAAGAATTACCTTTGGTTCGAAATTGAAATAAAATGAAAAAACAATTAGAGGAATTAAAAATACAAATTGAATTATTTGAGATAAAGCAATCTGAACAAGTAGAAAACTTTCGTTTAAAGTTTCTCTCCAAGAAAGGATCCTTGAATCAATTGTTTGAGGATTTTAAAACAGTACCTTCTGAAATGAAACGTGAGGTGGGTGCATTATTAAACCAAGTAAAACAAAAAGCCCAACAAAAATGGGAAGAAGCTCAGGCTCAATTTGAAGCAAATAAAAGCAAAGATAGCGCGGAGCAAATAGACTTAACACTGCCAGCAGATAAGGAGTTTACAGGATCGCGACATCCTTTAAAAATCATTGAAAATGATATTATCGAAATTTTTAAAACATTAGGATTCGTATATGCAGAAGGCCCAGAAATTGAAGATGATTGGCATAATTTTTCTGCATTAAATTTTCCTCCAAATCATCCGGCTAGAGACATGCAAGATACTTTTTTTATCACAGAAGATATTGCATTAAGAACACACACCTCTTCGGTTCAGGTTAGGTTAATGGAAAATCAAAAACCACCCATTAGGGCAATTATGCCAGGAAGGGTATATAGAAATGAAGCAATATCTGCCAGAGCTAATTGTTTTTTTCATCAAATTGAAGGTATTTATATTGATGAAAAAGTAAGTTTTGCAGATTTAAAACAAACCTTATATCATTTTATTCAAGCTTTATTCGGCCAAGATGTAAATCTTAGGTTCAGGCCGAGTTATTTCCCTTTTACAGAACCAAGTGCAGAAATGGATATTAGTTGTATGTTGTGCAAGGGTAGTGGTTGTAATGTATGCAAGCATACTGGTTGGTTAGAAATTTTAGGATGTGGAATGATTGATCCAAATGTATTACAAGCTAGCGGAATTGACCCAGAAAAATATAGTGGATTTGCTTTTGGTATGGGCATTGAACGAATTGCTATGCTTAAATTTGAAGTAAAAGATTTAAGAACATATTTTACCAATGACATTCGCTTTTTAAGTCAATTTGAATCAATGGGTAATTAATAATCTTAGTTGCACCGAAAATTAGTAATTAATAAGAAAAAATAATTTTATACAATGAATAAAGGACCAATTTCTCAATTTATTGAGACACATTACAAGCATTTTAATGCTGCAGCATTGGTAGATGCTGCCAAAGGGTATGAAACCCATTT
>CANHDN010000060.1 GCA_947459415.1 Bacteroidota bacterium | reverse complement strand
TTTAATTATGCAAGTTTAAATCTTCCGAGTCATTTTACTACAAACGCCGGAGGTCCTTTGCCAACTTCCATTAATGGCACAGACAATACACCCGCAGATAATCCCATTACTAACCATGGTGCAACGCTTGGTAGGGTATTGTTTTACGACAAACAATTAAGTGCAAATTCTACCATTGCTTGCGCATCTTGCCATAAACAAGATAAAGGATTTTCCGATGATTTAAAATTAAGTGTTGGTTTTAATGGGGGTAAAACAGGCAGACACTCCATGTCATTGCTCAATGCAAGATATTACCAACGCGGAAGATTTTTTTGGGACGAGCGCGCATCTACTTTAGAAGAGCAGGTATTAATGCCATTTCAAGATACCGTAGAAATGGGGATGACTTTGGCGCAGGTGGTAAGCAAGGTGAAAGCTCAGCCATTTTACCCAGCATTGTTTTTGAAAGCTTTTGGATCTGAAGAAATTTCATCTCCAAAAATAGCGAAAGCGCTTGCCCAGTTTGTGCGCAGCATGGTGAGTTATACAAGTAAGTATGATATTGGCAGGGCGCAAGTTGCCAATCCGGGTGCGATGTTCCCAAATTTTACGCCGGAAGAAAATATGGGTAAAAATATTTTCTTTCAACCCATACAAAATGGGGGAGCAGCTTGTTTTGGATGTCATACCACCGAGGCATTTATTGGTGCCAATATTGGGCCTCAGAATAATGGCCTAGATGCCACCTCTACCACAGATTTAGGGGCAGGGGCTGTATTTCCTAATCCTAATTTTGTGGGCAAGTTTAAGACAAATAGTTTGCGTAATATTGAACTTAGCGCTCCCTACATGCATGATGGAAGATTTGCAACTTTAGAGGAGGTAATAGAACATTATAATAGCGGAATCAAGGCACATCCAAATCTTGCTCCGCCTTTGAAAGACCCAAATGGGAACCCTATTAGGTTAAACCTAACTCAAGCTCAAAAATCTGCCTTACTTGCCTTTTTAAAAACCTTAACAGATAACACGATAGCCTCTGATCCAAAATGGAGTAATCCGTTTAAATAGCATTTGAAAAATGAAAAGTATCTTTCCACTGTTACTTATAGCTGTCATTTTATTTTTTTCATGTAACAAAGTGGAGCAGACAAATGATATTACAAACAAGCGAGAAGAATTTGTTTCGGCGCTTGATATATCTGCTTATCCAGAAATAGCAAAGACAAATCAAACATTCTATGACCTAGATGGAAATCAAAGAGATTTTCTCACGATGCTCAAGGAAAATGGGGTAAATACCATTAGATTGAGGCTATGGGTAAATCCAAATGGTGAAGGCTCTAGTTTTGATGAAGTGAATGATTTTTCTAAGATTTTAAAGTTAAAAGGGTTTAAAATTTTCCTTTCAGTTCATTATTCAGACACTTGGGCAGACCCAGCTAATCAGCAAACACCCAAGGCTTGGCAGGGCCTACATTTTTCTATTTTGAAAGACAGTGTTTTTCAATATACAAAAAGAATAGTGAATCAAATAAGGCCAGATTACATTCAAATAGGAAATGAGATAAATGCAGGGTTTTTACATCCATATGGAAATATGAATACCAATTATCAGGGTTTTATCGATTTAATGAAAACAGCTGTATTGGCTGTTAAACAAAATTCTTCTGAGTGTAAAATAATATTACAATTTGCTGGAATACAAGGTGCAGATTGGTTTTTTAATCAGGTTAAAACAATAGACTATGATATAATTGGTCTTTCATTTTACCCAATTTGGCATGGAAAATCTTTGATGGATTTAAAGAATACCATGCAACAACTGGGCAAAATTTATCAAAAGGAATTAATGGTGGCTGAAACCGCCTATCCTTTTACACTTGATTGGAATGATTTAACCAATAATATTGTTGGGCAAAGTGATCAATTGATTTTGCCCGAATACCCCCCTTCACCAGCAGGACAGAGAGATTTTATTAATGAAATAAAGAAGATTGTAAAAGAAAATCCTGCAGGAATTGGGATATGTTATTGGGGAGGAGAATTAATTGCCTGGAAGGGAAAGCAAGCTACAAATGGTTCTCCATGGGAAAATCAAGCATTGTTTGATTTTAATAACAAAGCTTTGCCGGTATTAGCAACTTTTGGCACGGAATAATGGTGCTAGTTTTAATCCTTGTAAACCTTATATTTTTAGCTTGATATGGAAAACTTGTTCTTATTTATTCTACTTGCCTTGATTGCTGAGATATTGGGAACGGTTGGAGGTTTTGGGTCCTCTTTATTTTTTATTCCTATTGCTAGTTACTTTATGGATTTTCATTCTGTATTAGGAATTACAGCTGTATTTCATGTGATGAGTAACCTCACAAAGATTGCTTTTTTTAGAAAAGGCTTTGATAAAAAACTAATCCTTTCTATTGGTATTCCTGCGGTTTCCTTTGTAATAGTAGGCGCGTTTTTAAGCAAGTATCTTGAAACAAAATTCTTGGAATTATTGCTTGCCATATTTTTGATTCTTGTAAGTTTAATGCTGTTAATATTTAAAAAGCTGGAGTTGAAGCCAACATTCACTAACGCGGTGGGTGGGGGTATTTTTTCTGGTTTGCTTGCTGGTTTGTTGGGTACCGGTGGGGCCATACGCGGGATGGTTTTAGCCGCATATGGTCTTAAAATAGAGGCCTTTATTGCTACTTCTGCCATCATAGATCTAGGAATAGATGCAAGTAGAAGCGTAGTTTATTTTTTAAATGGGTATGTACACAAAGATGATCTCTATCTAATACCTATTTTGTTTTTGGTAAGTGTGCTTGGAACCTTCATTGGTAAGAAAATTTTAACAAGGGTTTCTGATCTTCAATTTAAATCAATTGTTCTGATTTTAGTTTTACTTACGGGCCTTTCTTCTGTTGCCAAAATAATTATGAATTAAATCTTGTTTGGGTTCAGGCAATTTTTTTGAGCTCATTTCTTTTTGTGGATAAATAGGATAAATCCTTAAATTAAAGCTATCTTTGCGGGCTATTATTCACAATAGTGTGCTTTATTTACAAAAAAATAAGGTCTAAATAACAAAATGCAAGCACTTGGGTGAATAGATAAAAGATATAAAAGGAATGAAAAGAGAGCAACAAGGCAGCAGTAAGCGCAGCCTACCAAGAACGGGTGCCGGCGCACCTAGAAAAAGTAGTACACCAAGAAAATCGAGTTCGGCAAGAGGTGAAGGAAGTACAGGCAATAAGTTTAGAAACACCAAATCAAATGATGGAACTTCTTATGCTAAAAGAAGCGGCAGTTCTGATGAGTTTAAGCCAAGAACCGGCGCCAAAAGAGCTTTTGGAAAAAGCAGCAGCGGTTCAGATAAGCCATATGCCAGAAAAGCGATTGGTTCAGACAGATATAAAAAAGAAGGCACAGGAAGAAACTTTGACAAGAGAAATAGCGAGGGTGATGCTCCAAGAACTCCTAGAAAAAAAATGGGCATACAAAGGGGAGATAAAAAAGTTTTTCCAGAGCGGAGCAAGCGTGCCTATGGCAGTGCAGACACCTTTAAAGACCGCAAAAACGTAGATAGTTTCTATGACCGCAAGGAAAAAGAAGAAACTGCACCAAGAACCAGAACTAGGCGTGTAGATGATTTTAACAGCAGCAGTGGCTTAGGTAAAGGTAAATTTACAAAAAAGTCTGAATTAAAAGGCTTTAAACCTAGAATTAGCCCTGAAAAAGAAGAAGATTTTAGATTTAAAAGACCAGGTTCTAGGGGCAAATCCATTGATTTGGGAGCAAAGAAGGAATTTGTTTCTAAGTCTAAATCGCAATCTAAAGAGCGCATTACAGAAGATACTTTAAGTATTGGCGGCGAGGTTAGGTTGAACCGATTTATTTCTAATGCAGGAGTTTGTTCTAGAAGAGAAGCGGATGAGTTGATAGGAGCTGGATTAGTGAGCATTAATGGTGCGGTAGTTACAGAATTAGGTTCAAAGGTGAAAGCCGGAGATGTGGTAAGATTTAATGGTGAAAAGCTAACGGTGGAGGCTAAAGTTTATATTTTATTAAATAAACCAAAAGATGCAATAACCACAGCAGATGACCCAGATGGCAGGAATACTGTAATGGATATTTTTGATGGGAAAATGCGTGAGCGTATCTACCCAATTGGGAGGCTAGATAGAAATACAACGGGTGTATTACTATTAACCAATGATGGGGAATTAGCAAATAGGTTGATGCATCCGAAGTATGAGATTAAGAAAGTGTATAAAGCCACCTTAAATAAAAGTTTAAAGCCAGCAGATTTATGGAACTTGTCTAATGGAGTTGAATTAGAAGATGGTTTTATTAAGCCAGATGCCATTGCACAGTCTGATCCAAAGAACAAAAATGTGGTTGGTATTGAGATTCATAGCGGAAAAAACAGGATTATTCATAGAATGTTTGAGCATCTTGGTTACACGGTAGATAAATTAGATCGTGTATTATATGCGGGAGTAGAAAAGGGTGCATTAAAGCGCGGTGAGTGGAGAGAACTCAATGAAAAAGAGATGAAAGCACTGAAAAGAAGCGTTCACATGAAATAATTCGTGAATAGGAAAATTTTTAAAGAAAAAATAGATTAATTTCGCAACATTAATACATCAGAAATGAACTTTACATTGTTATTTATTGGCAACCTAGGTGGTGGCGAATGGTTATTAATTTTATTAGCCATAGTTTTTTTATTTGGTGGCAGAAAAATTCCAGAACTTATGCGTGGTATTGGCCAGGGTGTTCGCGAGTTTAACGAAGCTAAAAAAAGCGTAAAAGACCAGATTGAAGAGGGAATGAAGTCTAAAGACGGAGAAGCTAAACCATAGACCTATTTCTAGCCGATGACCTATTTTAGTTTAGCACAGATACAAACCGATTTACAATCGGGTAAGATTACTTTGCCTTCGCTGGTAAATCAGTATTTAGAAACCATTGAAACTAAAAAACATTTAAATGCTTTTTTAGAGGTTTTTGATGCAGAAGCCAAGCAGCGTGCAGAAGAAATTGCCATTAAAATGGCCAATGGCACTGCGGGTAAATTGGCTGGTATGGTAATTGGTTTAAAAGACAATATATGTTACAAGAATCATCATGTATCTGCCTCTTCCAAAATATTAGAAGGATTTACTTCCATTTATTCTAGCACGGTTGTAGAGCGAATTTTAGCGGAAGATGCCATCATAATTGGTCGTTTAAATTGCGATGAATTTGCCATGGGCGCTTCGAATGAAAATTCTGCGTTTGGACCGGTGTTAAATGATGCAGACAATGAGCGTGTAGCAGGAGGTTCTTCTGGTGGCGCTGCCGTTGCGGTTCAAGCCGGCATGTGTCTAGCGAGCTTTGGAAGTGATACAGGAGGCAGCATCAGACAGCCAGCTGCTTTTTGTGGTTTGTATGGATTTAAACCAAGTTATGGGAAAGTTTCGCGTTGGGGTTTAATTGCCTATGCATCTTCATTTGATATTATTGGCCCGATTACACATACTGTATCTGACATGCAATTATTGATGGAGGTAATTGCAGGGGCAGATGAGCATGATGCAACTGCATCTCAATTGCCTGCTGGTGATTTTACTGGATATAAGCCAACTAAAACCAATTATTCATTTGCCTATATCAAGGAAACTTTGGAAGCTGAGGGTATTGAGCCCGAAGTAAAATTAGCTACCGAAAAGTATATTCAATCTTTAATTGAGCAAGGCCATGAGGTTCGTGCTTTAAGTTTTGATTTATTGCCCTATTTAATACCAATTTATTATACCTTAACAACAGCAGAAGCATCTTCTAATTTAGCACGTTTTGCAGGAATGCATTATGGTTACAGAAGTGCAGAGGCTGTAGATTTAGAGAGCACCATTAAAAAATCTAGGTCTGAAGGTTTTGGAGCAGAGGTAAAAAGAAGAATTATGCTTGGCACCTTTGTTCTTTCATCTGGCTACTACGACGCATACTACAGTAAAGCACAAAAAGTAAGGCGTTTGGTTCAAGAAAGAACCCAAGAAATTTTTAAAGAGTTTGATTTTATTATTTCTCCTACCTCGCCTACAACAGCCTTTAAAATAGGAGAAAAATCTAATAATCCGATTGCCATGTATTTGGCAGATGTATTTACTGTACATGCAAACATTGCTGGAATACCAGCCATTAGCATTCCAAACGGTAAAGACAGTAATGGCATGCCAATTGGGCTACAAATAATGGCCAATATGCATGAAGATGATAAGCTTTTAGCTTTATCTGAACAGCTTGCCAAATAGTGTTTGGCATAGAGTTCATTGTTTGATTTTTTATGTTTAAATCTTAATTACTTTCTGCTTTTTGGGCAGAAGCTATGATTATATTGCCAATCTATGGTAGTGAAAAAGAAAAGGGTATTGTTGGTAATTTTGGTATTGGTTCAGGCCTTGCTTGTATGGGCAGGCCCAGACGAGGTATATCAAAATAGGTTGCAGGCATTAAAAAGTCCGCTAGAGTTTGTGTATAATCCGGCTGTAAAGCCATTTATAGAAGAGTATTTGGCCAATCCAGAGGCTACTAAAGAACTACTAAGTAGGAGTAAACATTTCTTCCCTTTTATTGAAAAAACGCTACGATCAAAGGGTTTGCCTACAGATTTAAAATACCTAGCAGCTACCGTTTCTGCCTTAAATCCATCGGCTGTTAATACAGGTGGGTCTAGTGGCTTATGGATGATGGCCTATCCAGTAAGTAAAATGTATAAGGTTAAAGTAAATACTTATATAGATGAACGCAGAGACCCGTTTAGGTCTACCTTAGTGGCTGGGCAGCATTTTAAAGATTTATATAGTATTTATAAGACTTGGCCTCTGGCTATTGCCAGTTATGGCTGTTCGCCTGTAACTTTAAATAAGTGCATTCACTTGAGTAATAATAGTTTTTACTTTTGGGATATTTACCCATATATGCCAGCTTTTTGCAAAGATTTATATCCCAGGGTTATTGCAACAGCTTATATTTTTAATTATTACAAAGAGCATGGTTTAGCTTTGTTTGAACCAAAACAAGAGTGGGAAACAGATTCTATTTTAGTTAATAAATGGCTTTCATTTCAGCAAATTTCTGCAGTTACTGAAGTTGGTGTAGAGGAATTACGTATTTTAAATCCAGTGTTTAGAAAGGATGTAATTCCTTTCAATGCAGAAGGATATTATGTGCGCATACCCAAGAGCAAATCTAAGCGTTTTGAGATGCTGAGAGATTCTGTGTATAGGCCCATTCAGGCTAGTGAAATACAGGCTGAGCCGATAGATAAAATGCAGACTGCGCCTGCAGAAACACCAACAGGAACTGTTAAGCCTTTTACCAAGAAGAAGGTGATTTATACAGTTAAAAAAGGGGATAATATTAATGATTTAGCAGATTGGTATGATGTAAGTGTCTATGAAATTAAATCATGGAATAAGCTAAAGAGTGGCAAATTAAATTATGGAAGAAAACTAACTATTTGGGTAGATGGGGCAAAGTTGGGTTACTATAAAAAGATTAGTAAAATGTCTAGTGCCCAAAAGAAGAAGATAAAGCGGAAAGATTAAGCATTCTTACAGGCATAAAAAAAGCCGTCGCAATAAATTGTGACGGCTTTTTTGTTGAGTTCTTATAGGTATATTAATAAGATCTTCTGTCTCCTCTGTCGTTGTTAAAAGACCTTCTTTCGCGGTTAGGTCTTTCTTCGCGTGGACGAGCTTCGTTAACGGTAATGTTTCTGTCTTTGAAAGACTGACCGTTTAGAGAGTTGATGGCACTTGTTGCGCCAGCGTTGTCTGGCATTTCAACAAAACCAAATCCTTTGCTACGGCCGGTAAATTTGTCGTTAACAATGTTAATACTGCTTACTTCGCCGAATTGTGAAAACAGGCCGCGCAACTCATCTTCAGTTGTGCTCCAGTTTAAATTTCCAATGTAGATGTTCATGAATAAATAAATATGAAATTCAAAGATAAAAATTCATTTGAGATTTCCAAGTTTTGTGATTCACAAAAAACAAAAAAAAATAATTTTACAATAAATTAGTAATTAAATGCTTACGAATTATTTCTTTTTAACGGCTTCATAGAGCAGGTCTTGAATACGTGTTCTTAAATTGCTTTGAGCCAATAGATTATTTTCTGTGCTGGGGTAAATGCGGTTTGATAAAAACACATAGACCAAATTATGTTTTGGGTCGGCCCAAGTGCAAACGCCTGTAAAACCTGTATGTCCGAATGTTAATGGGGAGCAATTTTCGCCTGTTGGACTAGGTTTATTGGGTGTAGTTTCGGGTTTATCGAAGCCTAATCCCCGTCGAGATTTTTTGCTTTGCTTACCGGTAAATAGGTGTACGGTGTTTGGTTTAAGTACGCGTACATTTCCATAAATGCCATCGTTGAGGAGCATTTGCATCAAAACACCTACATCATTTGCGTTGCTAAATAGGCCTGCATGGCCACTAATGCCACCCATCATAGATGCGGCTTGATCATGCACATGCCCATGAACCAATTGTTTTCTGTAAACCAAATCATTTTCTGTTGGAACGATATGAGATAGGTTAACCCCATTTTTAAGCGGTTTAAACGTAAGGCTACCCAGTGAAAGAGGTTTGTAGAAGTGAAGGTTCATAAAAGCCTCAAAGGGTAAATTACTTATATTTTCTACAATTTTTCTAAGTAATATGAATCCCAAATCACTGTACAAATAGTCGCCATCTGGTTTTAAATCTACCATGGCAATTTGGTTAAAAATATCTTGTTCTAAAGACTTATCGGCCCAAAGATTATTGGCTACCTCTAGGCTGTGTCTTTCTGTTTGAACGGGGCTGTAATAGGTAGTATCTGGAAGTTGATTAGAAAGTGTTTTTTTATAAAAGGGAATAAAAGCAGGAAAGCCCGCTTGGTGTAATAAAATATCTTTGATGGTGATTTTTTCTTTAGCTGTACCCCTTAAAAACGGTAGATATAAGCCTATTTTATCTGTGAGATTTATTTCTTTATTTTCATACAATTTCATGATGGCCAAGGTAGTTGCCAATACCTTAGTAAGCGATGCGATATCGTATATATGGTGGTTTTGAACAGCAACGGCATTAGAATCATAAGTAAATTTCCCGAAAGACTTGTTATATACTACTTTTCCATCTTTGGCAACAAATACCTGGCAGCCAGGAAATGCTTTTTGTTTGATGCTTTGCAAGACCATGGTATCTATTAGGTTGAAGGGCCCATGATCTAGGCCTATTTCTTCTGGCATGATGTATTCAAAACGGTTTAACTCTGTGCTAAGAACTCCTGATGCTAGCGGAAAATTGGGGGTAACAGAAACCGGCATTTTCCCTTTTGTGCCATATGCGCCCATGAGAGCTTGTGCGGCCAATTCATTGTAAACGGGAAGATCTTCATAGGCTAAAATTACATTCCTGGCTTGGGTAAAATGCTGAAGAATATAAGGATTTCCGTGGTTTACCAGAATGCACTTTCTACTGTTGAGTAATGCATTTATAAATGCAATTTGGGGCGTTGTTAGCCCTAATTTTCTGCTTACAAATCTGCTGGTACTATGAAGGCTGATAATAACTAAGTTATACTTCTGTAATACACCAAGCATAGAATCAAAAATGGCTTGATTTTCATTTTTATCTACACTGTAATAATCTGCTTTTAGGTAATTATTTAAGCTTTGTTGGAAGGCAGTGAATTGCTTGTTTCCGACAGCAATACTGGCAATCTTATAATCTTGTGGGTTTTCTAAAGGAATAACTTGATCGAGGGTTTTGGCCACAACAATTCCTTGTTTAATTACTTTTTTGATAAGCAAATCGGTTGCACAACAGTTTAAATCTTCATGTAAATTTTGTAACTTAATAGCCTGGTATTGATTTAAACCTGCCCAGTTTTTTGTTATTAGAATCTTTTTACAAGCTTTATCAACGTCGGTCTCTGTAATTAAACCATTTTTAATATATTCTTTGATCCAAAAAATACTTTGTGGTACATCTTCTACAAAAAGCAAAAGTTCATTACCAGCTGCTAGTGCCTTGGCTGTAACTTCTCCAGATGCTGCATAATTGGCCACACCCTTCATGTTTAAGCCATCAGTAACCACAAGACCCTCGAAACCTAATTCATTTTTGAGTAAATTCTTTACAGCTAAGGGCGAAATGGAACTGGCTGTGTTATTGGCTGTATCTATGGCTGGTACAAAAAGGTGACCAACCATAATGCTTCCTACATTATTTTTTATGAGTTCCTTAAAAGGATATAGTTCTAGCGAGTCGAGCCGTTTTCTGTTTCCGTTAATAATGGGTAGGGCATGATGTGAGTCTGATTCGGTGTCTCCGTGGCCAGGAAAATGTTTGGCAGTTGCCAATACATGGTTACTTTGCAGGCCTTTCATGTAGGCAATACCATGTTTAGCAACAATGTATTTGTTCTCGCCAAAACTTCTATCGTTTATGACAGGGTTGGCCGGATTATTATTTACATCTATATCAGGAGCAAAATTTACATGAATGCCAAGTCTTTTGCAGTGCTTTGCAATCTCGGCACCCATTTCTTCTGTGAGATCTGCATTGTTAGCTGCACCCAAAACCATTTGCCTGGGGAAAACGGGTGTGCTGTCTAGTCGCATGCTTAAACCCCATTCCCCATCTATGCTAACAAGCAGCGGCACTTTGGCTTGTTTTTGATATCTATTTGTGAGCACAGCCTGTTTATGCGGCGTACCTTTCATAAACATTAAGCCACCAATTTTTTGTTCGCGTACCAGTTTTTCAACTTCATTGAGGTAATTGCTATCTCTTTGTGTCCAAACTGCTATGGTTATTAACTGAGCAATCTTTTCATCTAGGCTCAAGGTATTCATGACAGAATCAACCCAATGATAATTTTTTTGCCAATTAATAGCGTAATTTTGTGCAATGGTTTGCAAGGAGAAAAGCAGCGTGCTTAATACTAATACTGTAATTTTGATATGCCGAATCATATATTGATACAAAATAGCAAAATAAACAGGATATAAAAACACTTAGCCCAAATAATTTATTAACCTATGAATGGTTGAAAGTTCTCCACAGTGTTAAATTTAATCGAAAAAAGAAAGTGATTTGTAGTTAGGAATGAGTGAGCGAATAAAATTATTACCAGATCATGTGGCCAGTCAGATTGCAGCTGGCGAGGTAGTTCAGCGTCCGGCTTCCATTGTTAAGGAGTTGTTAGATAATGCCATAGACGCAGACAGTACCATTATTTCGCTTTATATAAAGGATGCGGGTAAATCTTTGGTGCACTTAGTTGATAATGGTACAGGCATGGATCAGACAGATGCACGCAAATGTTGGGAGCGCCACGCTACATCCAAAATTGCTGCCACTGAAGATATTTTTAAGATTAATACCATGGGATTTAGGGGCGAGGCATTAGCCAGTATTGCTTCTGTTGCTCAGGTAGAAATGAAAACCCGAACCGAGTTAGATGAGTTGGGTTCCTATTTATTAATTGAAGGCTCACAGATAAAAAAGCAAGAAGCTATTGCCACTCCAAAAGGAACAAGCATTGCTGTAAAGAATTTATTTTTTAATATTCCCGCCCGCAGAAATTTTTTAAAATCAAATCCGGTTGAGTGGAGGCATATTGTTGAAGAATTTAATCGCGCAGCCCTTGCCAATCCAACAATTTCATTCAAACTCTATCACAATGATGAGCTGCAATTAGATTATACAGCAAATTCTTTGAAAGAGCGTGTTTGCGAAGTTTTTTCTGAAAGAACTCCTGAGGATATTATTGAACTCGATGAAGTAACTAGTATTATCCATGTAAAAGGTTTTATTGCTAAGCCAGAATTTGCGAAGCGGGTAAGGGGAGAGCAATATTTATTTGTAAATAGAAGATTTTTTAAAGATGCCTATTTAAATCATGCCATTCACAGCGCATTTGCAGGCACTATTAGTAATGAACAATTTCCTTTATTTGTTATTCAAATAGCCATTAACCCTGCCCAAATAGATGTCAATATTCATCCAACCAAAACGGAGGTAAAGTTTGAAGACGAGCGAAATGTATATCAAATTTTACGTGCTGTTATTAGGAAGGCTTTGTCTGAATATGTGCAAAGCCCTAATGAAGCTCAATTTGACGACAATCGATTTATCCATTCACAACTTAATTTTCCTAAAAGCGAAATTTCAAGCGATTTTCAGAATTCGGCTACAGTTAGCAATCCTGGTTGGGGTGGCATTAAAGAAAGTTATCAGCAGCAACGCAATCAGCCCGTAAAAAATTGGGAGCTATTATTTCAAGAAACCCAAGACTCAGCTAAGAATTATGTGCAGCCAAGTTTATTGCCTCAAGCAGAAGAAACAGCTGATTTGCGGGTATTTTTCCAGTTGAATAATCAGTATATTGTTACACCCATTAAAAGTGGCTTAATGTTAATTCATCAGCAATTTGCTCATGAAAGAATTTTGTTTGAACGCTACCTGCAAGCACTAGACCAAACTCCCATTATGAGTCAGCAATTGCTATTTCCTAAAGTGGTAAATTTAAATGCCAATGATTCACTCGTTTTAACTGAAATTTTACCAGAAATGGGCGCATTGGGTTTTACTGTAAATGCTTTTGGGAAAAATTCATTTGTTGTAAATGGCTTGCCTGCAGAGCTGCATTTAGAAGATGAACAGGCCTTACTGGATGGCATTATAGAAACCTATAAGTCGCAACAAATGGGTGAAATGAATAAACACCATCATGTTGCTAAGACCTTGGCTAAAAGAGCGGCCATTAAAATAGGTATTCGATTAAAAACAGAAGAGATGAACAAATTAGTAGATGAGTTGTTTGCTTGTTCTGAGCCTCAGTATTCGCCAGATGGGAAGCCATGTGTAAGCAAGTTAACCCTTCAAGATATTGGCAAAATGTTTTAATTTTTTAAGAAAAAATTCATGTATCAACAACACAGACCTGGTAATTTTTCGAGTTTTCCTCCCGTTGTAAAGAACCTCTTAATTATAAACGCCATTTGTTTCTTGGGTTATATAGTACTTCAGGGCAGAGGCATTATTAATTTAAATCAAACCTTGGGATTGTATTATCCAGAGTCTGCCTATTTTAAGCCATTTCAAATAATCACCCACGTTTTTATGCATGGGTCTTTTATGCACTTGTTTTTTAATATGTTTTCCTTGTGGATGTTTGGCAGTGTATTAGAAAATTATTGGGGTCCAAAAAGATTTTTTATCTATTATTTTGTGACCGCCTTTGGTGCAGCAGCGCTGCATTTGGGCGTAAATGCATTTGAAGTTTATCAGGCAAAGGAGCTAGTATCTGCATTTTTGGTTCAGCCAGATTACGAGCAGTTTTTTAAGTTGATTCAATCAGATAATTTTTTAGCCAATGATAGCCAAGTAGCAGATTTTTTGATAGGCTGGAAAGCCGATCCGAATAATCCGGAGTATGTAAATGGTGCCAAAGAAATAGTTGATTATATGCTGGCCAGAAAAATGAACGTGCCTGTAGTCGGAGCTAGTGGTGCTGTTTTTGGTTTACTGCTTGGTTTTGGAATGTTATTTCCAAATACCACTTTAATGATGTTGTTTATTCCATTTCCAATTAAGGCTAAGTATTTTGTTATCTTTTATGGGGCTTTGGAATTGTATCAGGGGTTTTCTAATAATCCGTCAGATAATGTAGCGCACTTTGCACATTTAGGTGGTATGTTGTTTGGGTTTATTCTTATTAAAATTTGGAATAAGAGCAATCGTCAGCATTTTTATTAGGATAGGTTTATTTAATCCTTAAAAAGAATACAGCACCTAACCTATTTGTGGTTAACTCTTTTTGTGCTTTATATTGCTTCTGGTAGATTTGTATCATGGTACCAGCACTTTTTTTAACTGTTATTGTAGTTTATTTTTTGATTTTATTGGGCGTTGCTTATTACACATCGCGCCACGCTACTAACGATTCTTTTTATATTGGTAATAAAAGCAGTCATTGGGCTTTAGTGGCTTTTGGCATGATTGGCACCTCCCTTTCAGGCGTAACATTTGTATCGGTACCTGGTACGGTAGAGCTTGCAAAATTCAGTTATTTTCAGGTAGTAATTGGTTATTTTATTGGCTATTTTGTGGTGGCTTTTGTGCTCTTGCCTTTATATTATAGGCTACAACTTACCTCCATTTACAACTATTTAGGGGAACGATTTGGATTAGTTTCATATAAAACCGGTGCTTTATTTTTTATAGTCTCAAGAACCTTAGGTGCTACCTTAAGGCTTTATTTGGTTATTAATGTATTGCAAATCTTTGTTTTAAATCAATTAGGTATTTCATTTGAGTTAACTACCCTTATTATCTTAGGTATGATTTTGCTTTACACGTTTAAAGG
>CANHDN010000059.1 GCA_947459415.1 Bacteroidota bacterium | reverse complement strand
TTATGTAGTGGCTGCTATTGATTACCGTTCTGGTTGGAACCCAACTACTACCAATCAATCTGCTGCAACAGAACAATTGTTAAAAGCAACTTACAGAGGTTTGCAAGATGTTGCCAATGCCGTTCGTTTCTTTAGAGCTAACCAAAATACTTATGATATTGACACAGCTAAAATAATCATTGGTGGTCAAGGTACTGGTGGTTATATTTCATATGCTGCTGCTACTGTTAGTACAAGAGCTGATATTGAAAGTAACTTAAAGTTTTTGCGTAATGATTTATCTCCAATGGTAAGCATGGATACATTGGGAGACTGGACTGGTTTAGGTGGTGTTCCGATCTTAAACTTTGGTGCGGATGCCAATGTTTCAAGCAAAGCTCATATGACTTTTAACTTTGGCGGTGCCATGGGTGATACAGCTTGGATGAAATCAACTAGCTTGCCAATTGTAAGTTTACAGTGTACTAAAGATCCATTTGCTCCATACAGAACAGGAAACGTTATTGTTCCAACAACAGGAATTACCGTAATACCAAATGCGAGTGGTGCTGGTCACGTAATACCAAAGGCAAATGCCCTAGGAATTAACAACAAATTAAACAGTGTATTGTATAACGATCCTATTAGTGCGCGTGCTTTAAGCGTTTCAAATTCAGAAAATAATTTATTTGGTTTTGAATCGTCTTTCCCTTTTGAAAACTCACCTTGGGAGTGGTGGAGCAGACCAGTTGTGCAAGCAATTACAGCAGTTCCTTATGCTGGTTCACCCTCTTCAGCACCATTCTTTGGGTTTATTCCTGCTAATGGTCGCGAAGCAGATTCATTATCTATGGTAACTAATCCAAATATGTCTGATGTGAAAGGAAAAGCATACATTGATACCATTGCAAGATTTGTTGCGCCGCGTATGGCTATTCAATTTAACTTAGCAGGTACTGCTACCTTAAACAACTTTGATTTAGTTGCTCCTGCTACAGGTGCTTCAGTAATTATTTATGATAGCGCAGATTTAGAGGTTACCATTCGTTGGCAAAATGCTAAGGTAACTGGAGGTTCTGCTACCTACAAATTCCAATTAGATTTAGCAACTGGTGATTTCAGCGATCCAGCGGTAGAAGTTCCAGTAGGAGATGTAGATTCATTAGTTATTGATCATGCTACTATCTGGGGATTATTAGATGATTTAGGTGCTCCAGATAATACTCCACTTCCTTTAAAATGGAGAGTGGTTGCTAATAACAATTATTTTGGAAAAGTTTCTAGTTCTGTTTTCCCAATTAGTTTAACTAAAAACGCACCTGTTGGTGTAAGAGAGTTAAACCTACAAAACTTTGTAAAGGTATTCCCTAACCCTGCTAAAGAAATGGTAAAGGTAAGCATGGATAACAGCAAAGCTCCTATTCAATCTGTTGTTATCATGGATTTAATGGGTCGTGAAATTGCTTCTTTCAATCATATCAATGCACACCAAACTGAAATAAATACTGCTAACTTAACTACTGGTATCTACCTAATTAATGTGGTAAATAACCAAGGTGCAGTTGCCAGCAAGCGTTTATCAATTAACTAATTTATAGATCTATTTTTAAAAGCCCTTCCCAAACTTGGGAAGGGCTTTTTTGTATTTTTTACTCAACATCTTATGAATAAAAATAATTGGCAAATTGTAGAAAATAAGCTCTGTAAAACTTTTGTTTTTAAAGATTTTACAGAGGCTATTGCATGGATGATGAAGGCGTCATTTGTGATAGAAAAGATAAACCACCACCCAGAATGGTGTAATGTATATAATAGGGTAGCGGTGAAACTTTGCACGCACGATGCTGGAAACAGGATTACTGAAAAAGATTATACATTGGCAGATGCCTTAGATTTAGTTTAAAACAATGCATTTTGTATTTGATGGTGTTTTTCCGCATCCTGAGTTGGCCGATGAGGATGGATTATTAGCTGTTGGAGGTGATTTATTGCCACAAACTTTAATCAATGCGTATCGAATTGGAGCCTATCCTTGGTTTAATGAAGAAGACCCAATATTATGGTGGAATCCTAATCCGCGCCTGGTATTATTCCCTTCTGAGGTAAAGGTAAGCAATAGTATGAAGCAGGTATTAAAAAAAGGGAAGTTTTCATATTCTATAAACAAACAATTTGAGGAAGTAATTCAGCAATGCCGAAATATTAGAATACTGCAAGAAGGTACTTGGATCAGCCCAGAAATTGTTGAAGCATATACAAGTATGCATTACTTGGGTTTAGCACATTCTGTTGAGGTGTGGGAAAATGGAGATTTGGTTGGAGGTTTTTATGGAATACAACTAGGTAAAGTTTTCTTTGGTGAAAGTATGTTTAGCAAAACAAGTAATGCGAGTAAGGCGGCTTTAATATATTTTTGTTTACACGCCATGCAGGAAGGCATTGCCTTAATAGATTGCCAACAATCTACAGCTCATTTAATGAGCTTGGGGGCAAAAGAGATTAGTAGAAGTGAATTTTTAGAGCATTTAAATAGATTCATATAACTTAAGAGAAATTTCTTAATTCATTCACCCTATTTGCATCTAACCTGATAAAGATAAAAAGTAAGATGGTAAAGCTTAATAAAGCTGAACCACCATAACTAATAAATGGCAGTGGGATCCCAATAACTGGCATTATTCCTAGGGTCATTCCTACATTGATTACGAAATGGAAAAATAATATACTCACAACACTGTATCCATATATCCTGTTAAATTTTTGTCTTTGCCGCTCTGCCATCATTAATAATCTATAGAGCAGATAAATATAAAGTATTACAAAAATGATGGATCCAAAGAATCCAAACTCTTCGCCAATGGTGCAAAAAATAAAATCTGTACTTTGTTCTGGTACAAACCTAAACTTATTTTGGGTGCCTTGTAAAAATCCTTTACCCCAAAAGCCACCACTTCCAATGGCAATTTTAGATTGTTGAACATTGTATCCGGCACCTTTAATGTCTACCTCTTTTCCCAATAATACATTAATACGTGTGCGCTGATGTGCTTGCATTACATTTTCAAAAACATAATCTATACTACTTACCATGAGGCTGGCTAAAATAATAATTCCTGTGGTAATCAAAATAAGTTGTTTGGTTCTGCGCACAAAAAATAAGAATAGGATAGCCATAACCACCATGCCCGATATGATGTATAGCGGAGGAACCATTAATGCTAAAACAGAAATAACAATGAGCATAAAACCAGCGAATAAAATCCATCCTGGTAAACCTTCACGGTATAAAACAAATATAAATGAAGTAAAAACAAGGGTTGATCCAGTTTCATTTTGCAGTAAAATGATGATCATTGGTAATAAAATAATACCTGCAGAAAAAAGCTGGATCTTTCTGTCTTTTTCATAATTCACATTATAACCACTTAAAAAGCGGGCCAGGGCTAAGGCAGTACCAAACTTTGCAAATTCTGCAGGTTGCATTCTAAAGCTACCAATCTCAATCCAACTGGAAGAACCTTTAACAGTTGTACCTGCAACCAATACTGCAATAAGTAAGAGTATGCTAATGCCAAAAATGGGATAGGCAAAAGCATAAAAGAATTTTTCATCAATGAGCAGAATCATTAAACCAACAAAGGAGGAGATGCCAATCCAAATTAATTGTTTACCATAATTTTCTGTGGTATCCCAAATATTTGGGCTAGTTTCTTTATAGACTGAAGCATATACGCACAATAAGCCAACTATTACTAAAAAATAATAGAGCACTAAAGTGATCCAATCAATTCTACTGGGTTTTGAATCTGGCGCTATCATTTCTGTGAGTTAGGTTTCCGTTCAACATTCTTTCTAATAAAGCTTTGCGCGTATCGTGTTTACCTGTAAGGTATTGCTCCATCATTAAACTGGCAATAGGGGCAGCCCAAGTGGCCCCAAAACCAGAATTTTCAACCACAACCGCTATGGCAATTCTGGGATTATGCTTTGGCGCAAATGCGAAGAATATGGAGTGATCTTTTCCATGTGGATTTTGAGCAGTTCCAGTTTTTCCGCAAATTTCTATGCCTGGTATTTTAGCTATTCTGGCTGTTCCATTTTCTATTACATCTTGCATTCCATCAATAACTACAGGAAAGTAACTTGTATCTATTGTGGTCCAATTTTTAGTTGTAAATTTAGGGTTAGGATTGGCTCGGTGATTAATCTTTTTAACAATATGGGGGGTGTAAAAATATCCTCTGTTGGCAATAGCTGCCGTAGCATTTGCCATTTGTAATGGGGTAATCCCTAATTCCCCTTGACCAATTCCCATTGAAATGGTTGTAAGTGCTTGCCATCGGTACCGGCCATAAATTTTATCAAAATAAGTAGCTTTTTTTAGTACCCCTTGACCTTCTCCAAATAAGTCAATTCCGAGGGCATGTCCCATTCCAAAGCTATAGGCATGTTTATAAAATTCTGTATAAGCATCTTCTACATGCTTGTATTTTGGATTGTTAATAATACTACGATAAACCTGGCAAAAATAGGCATTACAACTTACTGCAATGGCGCCTCTTAATGCTAATGGTGAGCTATGCGGGTGACAGCCTACAAAAAGGTATCCATGATTACAGCCATAAGTTGTATTTTGATTGAGTACTTTTTCTTGTTGACCCATTAAACTAACAATCACCTTAAAAATGGAGCCTGGCGGATAGGGAGCCGAAATAGGTCTATTAAATAAAGGTTTACTTGGGTCGTTTAAAAGCTCCATATACCTATTCCCACGCTCTCTCCCAACCATTAAGTTTGGGTCGTATGAAGGAGAACTAACCAAAGCCAAAACTTCTCCGGTTCTAGGTTCTATGGCCACCACACTTCCAGTTTTGTTTTGAAGTAAAGCTTCGCCCAATGCTTGTAATTCCTGATCAATACTTAAGTGAATGTCTTTTCCTGCGGTGGCCGCTGTGTCAAATTCACCATTTTTATAACGGCCTTGGGTTCTATTTTTACTGTCTACAAGCACATAACGAGTACCCTTTACACCACCTAAATCTTTTTCATAAATTCGTTCAACCCCACTAATACCTATAAAATCTCCCATTCGGTAATAGCCATCACTTTTTTCAATATCATTTTCGGTAACCTCGCCAATATAACCCATTACATGCGCAGCATTATTGTGCTTATATTTTCTATCAGTTCTTACTTCAACAAAAAAACCTTGGAAGTCAAATAGTTTTTCTTGGAAGGCGGCATAGGTAGGAATCGTTATTTGCCTTTGAAAAACGATTGGTTTCCATTTACTATAACCTTTTTGTCTTTTTAATCTGGCAAAAGTGGCTATAAATTCTTCTTTACTTATGTTGAGTACTTTGCAAAATTCTAAGGTGTCTAGGTTTTTAACTTGATCTGGAATAACAGATAGGTCATAAATGGCATCATTATATACTAATAATTCTCCATTTCTATCGTAAATAAGTCCGCGGGCAGGGTAAATAGTTTGCTCTTGTAATACATTGTTTTGGGCATAAAAAACATAGCTTGAATCTACCACTTGAAGATAGAAAAGACGCACAATGTAAACCAATGCAACGCTAATAAAAATGATGAGCAGAGTTTTTTGTTTGATGCTACTATTCATTTACCTGCTTTCCTTATTTCGGTAAAATAAAAGTTCACTTACCACTATAATGAGCACACTAAATAAGGTGCTTGTTATAATTCTGAAAAATGTTCTAAAGAATTCACTTAAACTATAAATTTCTAAATAAAATAATACGGTATGGTGAAGTAAGGTTAATAAAAAGGTATAGAAGGTAAACCAAGCAAATCCTTTTTTAGCTAATGAGGGCGAAATTTGTTTTTCATAATCTTCTTTGCTACATGCAAATTCTAAATAAAAGCTTCTGAAGTACCCTACAAAACCAGATGCAGCCATGTGTAAGCCAGGTGTGCTACTAAAGGTATCCATAATTAATCCGATGAAAAAGGATAAACTTACCACGAGCCAAGGTTTCATGGTAACGGGTAAGGCTAAAATGAAGATAATATAAATATAAGGATTGATATACGTATTTAATTCAATGTTATTGATTACCAGTAATTGGATCAAAACTATGAATACTAGTTTTGTTATATATTTAAAAAAATCAATGATCACCTTTTAAGTTATTTTGAAGCGTTTCTTGCTCCTCTTTAAAAATATTCCTGATTACATATACATTTTTAAGGGTAGAGAAATCTGTATATAATTCAACCTTTATGCCATGAAAGTTATCGCCTGCTTCTATGCTGTGCGCATATACTTTTCCAACAGGCAAACCTTGAGGAAATAACATAGAAAAATTACTCGTTACTACTTCATCGTTGGTGTTTAATGGCACATGCTTATTCACATATTTTAGGCTAGAAAATTTAGGATTATCTCCATTCCATTCCAATGAACCAAATGCATTATTTTTTTGGATCATGCAGCTAATCTTTGTATTGGCATTTAAGGCAGAACGAATGGTGGAAAAATGCTCGGAAACACTGGTTACAATGCCCACTATTCCATTGCTACTAATGACACCCATATCTGGTTTAATGCCATGTGATTTTCCTTTATCAATCGTTATATAATTGTTGCGTTTGCCCACTGAATTATTTACCACATTGGCAGAAATATACTCATACTGCTGCTTATACAAGGTGTCATTAATGGAGGTTTGTGTAAATCCATTCTGGTAATAGGCATTTAACATTTGTGAACGTAAGCGGGCATTCTCTGCCATTAAGCTGTCATTAATATTACGTAGCCCGAAGTAATTGGTTGTGCTGTTAACTGTTTCATAAAAACCACTTGCAAAACCACCAGTAAAATTTAAAAAACTAGCACGTTGGTAGTGGTTATATTGATACAGCACTACAAATGAAAATAATTCAAGTGTAAAGAAGAGAATGAATGTGTAATACTTATAAAAAAAGAATATCAGGTTTCTCATGTCTTCTTTTGATTTCTTTTAGTTTTGGTAGTTACCAAAAATGGGATTATGTCATTAAGAATTTATGATTACTCAAATTCTTTAATGCCATTCCAGTACCTCTCACTACCGCTCTTAGCGGGTCTTCTGCCACATGAACAGGTAGTTTCGTTTTGGTTGCTATGCGCTTATCTAGTCCTCTAAGCAAAGCACCACCACCTGTTAAATACAAACCGGTTGAATAAATGTCAGCAGACAATTCTGGTGGAGTAAGTTCAAGGGCTCTTAAAATAGCTTCTTCAATTTTAGAAATAGATTTATCTAAGGCAGAGGCAATTTCAGAGTAACTAACTGTAATCTGTTTAGGAATACCAGTCATTAAATCTCGTCCATTTACAGCAAAATCTGGTGGCGGATTATCTAATTCTGGTAGGGCTGCACCTACTTCAATTTTAATTCTTTCTGCTGTGCGTTCGCCAACTAATAAATTATGCTGCCTGCGCATATAATCTAAAATGTCTTCTGTAAATTCATCTCCTGCAACCCTTATAGATTGATCGCATACAATTCCTGCTAAAGCAATAACCGCAATTTCAGTGGTACCACCACCAATATCGATAATCATATTACCCATGGGTTCAAACACATCAATACCAATACCAATTGCTGCAGCCATAGGTTCATGAATGAGGTATACTTCTTTAGCGCCTGCTCGCTCAGCAGAATCTTTTACAGCTCGTTTTTCTACTTCTGTAATGCCAGATGGAATGCAGATAACCATGCGTTGTTGCGGCTTAATCAACTTGCTTGTTTTGGGTATCATGTCTATCATTCCTCTAATCATGTGTTCTGCAGCTTGAAAATCTGCAATTACCCCATCTTTTAACGGACGAATGGTTTTGATATCTTCATGCACTTTACCATGCATTTGTTGTGCCTGGCTTCCTACCGCGATTACGTTACCGTTTCTTCGATTGATAGCAATAATAGATGGTTCATCCACTACTACTTGATCTTTGTGTATAATTAGCGTGTTGGCCGTTCCTAGGTCAATGGCTAAATCTTGTGTTAAAAAGCTAAATGCGCCCATGAAATTCTTATTCTCTTAAACAAAGTTGTTTCTTCTGCAAAATAATAATAATTTAAATAAAAGAAGGTATTGTTTATAATTAATGTTTAAAATGTCTGACTCCACTAAAATACATGGGCATTTTATGTGATTCACAAAAAGCAATGCTTGCATCATCTTTTATTGATCCGCCTGGTTGTATAACCGAGCTAATTCCGGCATGATGTGCGATCTCAACGCAATCTGGGAAAGGGAAAAATGCATCGCTGGCCATGCTTGCACCCTCTAAATTAAAGCCAAATCCTTGTGCTTTAGCAATGGCTTGTTTTAAAGCATCTACCCGAGATGTTTGTCCACAGCCTATGCCTAAGAGTTGTTTGTTTTTTACTAATACAATGGTGTTAGATTTAGTATGTTTTGCAATTTTGTCGGCAAATAAAAGGTCTTCGATATCGTTTTCGGAAGCAGTGAAACTGGTAACTAATTTTAAATCTTTGCTTGATAATACCTTTAAATCTCTGTCTTGAACCAATATTCCATTTAAAACAGTTCTAATGGTTTGGGTATTTGGAAGTACTCCGTTTTGCTGTAAAATAATTCGATTTTTCTTGCCTTTCAATAGACTTAATGCATCTGGTTCATAAGATGGGGCAATTAAAACCTCTAAGAAAATTTTATCCATCTCCTGGGCCAAAGCTAAATTAACAGGTTGGTTTAGGGCAATGATTCCACCAAAGGCAGAAACTGGATCTCCTGCCAATGCATCTTTCCATGCGTCCAAAACAGATGGTCTTGAAGCAACACCGCAAGGATTGTTATGTTTAATGATGGCAACAGTTGGTTCTGTAAAATCTGCTAATAAATTGGCTGCCGCATCAACATCCAAAAGATTATTATAGGATAATTCTTTACCATGTAAAACACTTATAAAATCATTTAGATGCCCAAAATAAAATCCTTTTTGATGCGGATTTTCACCATATCTTAAACTTGTTCCATGGTCAAAACTAAGCTTAAAGGCAGATTGATGATGTCCAGATTGGAAGTAATCGGAGATGGCTGTATCGTATTGTGAAGTTACGCCAAAGGCCATGCCAGCAAATAACTTTCGAGTTTCAATGTTAGTTTCGCCAGCTTGTTCGTCTAAAATTACCTGAAGTTTTTCGTATTGATTCACATGCGATACAATGAGGCTGTGTTTATAGTTTTTAGCTCCTGCTCTTATTAAAGAAACGCCACCAATATCTATTTTTTCTATAATTGCAGTCTCCTCTTTTGTGTTGGCTAAAGTTTCCTCAAAAGGATATAAATCTACCATAACTAAGTCAAACAAGGGGATTTCGTAACTGGCAATTTCTTCCATATCTTGTATGAGTTCTCTTCTGGCCAAAATTCCTCCAAAAACTTTGGGGTGTAAAGTTTTTACTCTTCCACCTAGGATACTTGGGTAGCCTGTTATTTTTTCAACTGGAATTACTGGAATACCTAAATCTTCAATAAAGGTTTGTGTGCCACCTGTTGAATAAATATTTACGCCTAGTTTGTGCAATGACTGAGCAATTGGAGCTAGACCGTCTTTGTAAAAAACTGAAATTAAGGCATTTGAGATTTTTTGTTGCGTATGCATGTAGTGAGGTTTAAAGACTGCAAAGGTAGTAAACCAATTCTACAAAAAGCTATCTTATGATAGAAAAAACAATAAATAATTTCTTATTTATTTAATTTCTTTAAGACATTTTCAATTACTCCCGGAACATGCAATTGCTCTAATGTATGAATTTTTTCGGCAATGGAATTTACCGTATCTTCATTGCTTAAGTTACATTCAAACTGGGCAATTATTTCTCCTTCATCATATTGGGAATTAACCCAATGAATGGTAATGCCAGTTTTTACTTCATTGGCTGCCTTTACTGCCTCATGCACAAAATGTCCATACATGCCTTTTCCGCCATATTTAGGTAGGAGAGCTGGGTGTAAATTCACTATTTTTTGAGGATAAGAACTTACCAAATAAGCTGGAATTTTCCATAAGAATCCTAATAATGCAATTACATCTGGTTTATAATTATTTAATTTTTCCGTAAATCCGATTTCATCTGTAAAGTCAGCTTTATTAAATAAGATGAGCGGTATTTTAAATGATTTTATTTTTTGTATGATGCCCGCATTGGGGTTGTTACAGAATATGGCACTTACAGAAATAGTTGGGTGGTTCTGAAAGTAATTACAAACATTGATGGCATTGCTTCCGCTACCACTTGCAAAAATTACAATATTTTGCTTCATTAAAAACCTAGCTCTTCTTTAAAAACCTTTATAAAAAGGCTGTCAATATTATTGTTACCATTAAATCGTTCTAAAGGCAGGCTGCTGATAATGAAATTGGTTTTATTATTTCCAATAGTAAATCTTTTGGCCATTACAGCAGATTTGCCTTTCCATTCTATCGGAGATTGACCAGCCTTGCTTTCAATTATTCCACCATAATACAATGAGTCAAAACCAATGCTTGAAGTGTTTTCCTGTATTTCAAATGGGCGCGCACTTGGGATAATAGCACTTGATTTTATGATGGGCCAATTAGCAAATACAGGCTTAACTTGTGCATTTATATTAACTCTGAAAACACTTGCAGGAGGCGGATTTACTAAACTTTTGATGGGAGTCCAATCTAAAAAGTTAGATAATGGGTCAAAATTAGAATTAATCGCAACGGCCATAAATAATTGTCCACCATTATTAAAAAAGTCATTGGTAGTTCTTTGACCGTATGAAAAAGAAAAACTTGCATCATCTCCAAACCAAAGTATTTTCTTGAAAAATCCAAATACTCTGTTTTGTGCTTGAAAGTCGGGTTGTAATTGCGTGAAATTATTATCAATTACTTCGGTAGCTTGCAAGGTATCAAAGCGATTAATTCCAATTTTTACTAAATTATTGGTATAATAATTTTGAACAAAAATTTTATTGCTTGTATACGCATTTACCACAAGGATATCACTGCTTACTTTTTTTACCCAAATGGGCGGACTTGCTACATAGTTTGATTTAGACAAAGCTTTATCAACCACTCTAATATAAATAATATTCCTTGATTGATGTATTAAACCGTTAACTGAAATGCTTTGTGCGTTATTACTACTATTGATGAAAATTTTACAATCACTACTATCTGCTTTTGGGTTATTAGAAACTAATAAAATAGAGTTAGTGTTGGCAGGCAATATATATGGCTGTCTTAAGGTGTCATTTAAATAAAGTTCGTAGTTTAAAATGTCATCCGCTCCATCCGGATCTTCTCCAAAAAGCGTATATTTTAAAACTGGAAATACATTACTTGGGTTTTGGGAAGGAATGCCAGCAATAGAAGCCGAGAATATATATCTTACACTTGGTTTAGAATTTTTGATAGGGAATAGGGTAGAAGCTGGACTTGCATCTATTTGCCCTAAATGATCTACTGCTCTTACATAAATGGCTATATCTGCACTGTCCTTTCCTGGTGGGATTTTAAGCAGGAAACTACTATCTTGTTTCGTGGTAAATTGCCAGGTGAGTTGATTGTCTGTAGAAATTTCGAATCCTTTAATAATACCTCCTTCAGAAACACCCCACCAATGCGCCTGAACCAAAGTGGTAAGTCTGTTTTCTCCACTTCTTTCAATTTTATCTACTACCATAAAAGTTTGCGGTTCCAATGGAATTTTTGCATTGCCATCAAAACCTTTTTTACAGGCACCAATTGATAAAACAACTAGTAAAAGGCTAAAGTAATTTCTGATGCTCATTAGATTTTTCTTATTTCAAACATACGTTAAAGCTATTTTTTAATCAAATGTTTGCTCGTAGCATCAACATTTTTAGCGCTGTTTCCGCAGCCTCAATTCCTTTATTCCCGTGCTTGCCCCCAGCTCTATCTTGAGCTTGTTCAAGGGTATTGGTAGTTAATACACCAAAAATTACTGGCTTATTGAATTTGAGTCCAACTTCGGTAATGCCATTAGCACATGCATTGCAAATAAAATCAAAGTGTCGGGTTTCTCCCTGGATAACACAACCAATGCTAATAACGGCATCTATCTTGTTTTGAGCCGCTAAATATTGGGAGCCCAGGGCTAATTCAAATGTTCCAGGTACACTGTGAACATGTATATTAGAATTTTTAATTCCTTTTTCTTTTAAAAACGCGATGGCAGCATCACGCATAGCATAAGTAATACTTGGATTCCAATCTGCAACTACCAAAGCAATTTGCCATTTTTTGAAAGCAGTATTTTTATCTAGGCTTGTTTCAGATAAGTTTTTAAGTTTTGTTGCCATGTGTTTTCTTTCCTGCAAACATAATAAAACCAATGAGGATATGCTAAAAATAGGGGCATTAAAAAAGCGCATAAAAGTTAATTTATGCGCTTTTTTAATTAAGGTTTAAACAAATTATTCTGCACTGCCTGCTTGGGCACGAGCTATGAATTTATCAATATCTTGTGCTTCTTGAGCATCTGCATATTCTTTTTTGATTTTTTCATAAGCAGCAGCAGCTTCGTCGAATTCTTTCAATTCTTCAAAAGCTAATCCTGCTTTTTTCAAGAATATAGGCGCTGTTAATTTATTTTTACTTGCATTGGCTGCTTTCATATATAAACTAGCTCCTTTACTGATATCATTTAACTCTACATGCGCATCGCCTTTAAGTCCGATGGCTAGCGGAGCTACTAATTCGTTGTCTGTGTTAAACTTATCCAATTGGTCAATTGCATTTTGAAATTCACCTTTACGCATGTAGCAAACTCCAGCATAATAATGAGCTAAATTGCCTGCCTTGGTTAAACCATAGTCATTCGAAACAGTTTCGAAGATGGCTAATGCGGCATCTATACTGTCTTTTTCAAATAATGATTGAGCAGGGAACAAAGCGGCTTGTGCTTCTTTTTCTTGCGGTTCTAAGTAAAATTTTGTAAAGCCATAATATCCTGCTACAGCAAGCAATGCAATCAATATACCCATATTGATTTGCTTTTTATAGTTGCTATAAAGTGTTTCTACCTTGCTTTTTGTTTCAATTAAGGTAGTGTCTAGGTCTAAGCCTGTGTTTTTTTCTTCTTTGTTCTCCATCTGGATTCGCTTTCTTATTCTTTAATAAACGGATAATTAGGTTCAAAATAAACATCTTCGTATAATTCAGATGCATCTGGATATGGAGAGTTTTCGCTAAAGCTCACAGAGTCATTAACCACCTCCATTATATGTTCTTCAATTTTTTCTAATTCAGCTTCGCTAGCATATTTTTTCTTTAAAATAGTTGCTTTTACTTGCTCAATTGGATCTTGGTTTTTATATTCTTCTACTTCCTCTTTGCTACGATATTTGGCAGGGTCACTCATACTGTGCCCACGGTAGCGGTAGGTCCTTATCTCCAGTAGGGTAGGTCCATCACCTTTTCTGCCTCTTTCAGCGGCTTTAGCAATGGCTTTATGAACTTCCTCTGCTCTCATCCCATCTACAGATTCTGATGGCATTTCGTAGCTGTCACCAATTTTATGCATTTCTTGAACATTGGTGGTTCTACCCACAGATGTTCCCATGGCATATCCATTGTTTTCTATCACAAAAATTACTGGAAGTTTCCATAACATGGCCATATTAAAAGTTTCATGCAAGGCTCCTTGGCGTGCAGCTCCATCACCGAAATAACAAACAGTAACCTGATCACCACCCCGATATTGGTCTGCAAAAGCAATACCAGCACCCAAAGGAATTTGGCCACCAACAATTCCATGTCCGCCAAAAAAGTTGTGTTCCTTGCTAAACATGTGCATGGATCCTCCTTTTCCTTTAGAACATCCTGTTGCTTTTCCGTAGAGTTCTGCCATTACCTCTCTGGCAGGAATGCCGCAAGCCAATGCATGGGCATGATCTCTATAAGCTGTGATTAACTTATCATCTTTTTTTAGCGCACTCATGGTTCCTGCCACTACCGCTTCCTGTCCGATATATAGATGACAAAAGCCTTTAATCTTTTGTTGACCATATAATTGGGCCGCTTTTTCTTCAAACCTGCGCATAAGCATCATTTGCTCATACCATGCTAGGTAAGTTTCTTTGGTGAAATTATTTGTTGCCATTTTTTTGAGAAATGCAAAAGTATACAAAATATTACTTTTGGCAAGTATTCTTTAGTCATTGATTTTCAGTCTTGTTAATTATAATTGCCTTGAAACCTTCTACTTTTTGCTCAAAATATGTCTTTCATTCCATTTCCTTGTGCGACCTGTCTGATTTATGATAGATTATGTAAAGGAAATTCATTAGCAATGATATATTTGCCGTATGCCATAGCGGTAATCCTTTTTAATTTAGATTTTAGTATACATGTATTTAAATCAGCTAACTCTTACCCATTTTAAAAATTACAATGAAGCAAGTTTCAATT
>CANHDN010000058.1 GCA_947459415.1 Bacteroidota bacterium | reverse complement strand
TTTACTTTGGATGTATCCTTTTTGATTTACTCTGAGCGGATTGTTTAATTTTCCTTTAGTTAGCCTATCAGCATCATTTATTTTAAGCCGCCTTGGTTTTTCACTTTCAATTTTTCCCCAAGGGAATAACAGATTTTTATCATTGTTACTAACAGCTTGCTGCCATTCTTGTTTACTAGGGAGTTTAAAGGCAATTTTTTTAAAAGGCTTATGGGTACTTCTCTCGTATTCTTTGGTTAGCCAGGCACAATAGAAATTTGCTTGCTCATAGGTAATATTTACTACCGGATATAGAGCAAATTTTGGATCGCGTAAATAGGATTTTACCCATTTATACTTCTTAAAACCTTCATCGTTCCACTTGTTGGTGTCTGGTAATAGACTGTTGTAAACAGCTGGGTTCATTCTGTATTTAACATGGTTTAAAAACCGAACATAATCCTGATTGGTGGTTTCATATTTACAGGCGTATACATTCTTATTAATTTTTACAAAGTTTGTTTTTAAGTCTTGAGCCGAATGGAAAGATCTTTTTATGAATTGTGCCTGAGCTATAAATTGGGCTGATAAAAATAGAATGAGTATTATTTTAAACGGCTTCATTTGCTTGATATTTTAAGCTAGATTTTTTTAACCTAATTTTTTTTATTGAGGTAAATATGCGTCATTTATTGGTAATATCAAATGGTAATAGCTTATATGGAGTAAATCAAACATTTTCTTATTTGAACCTATTAAGAAAAAACCATCCATTTTTTTTAATATCTTCGCAGTACAATAATGAGCTCAATTTTAAAAAAATGTGTGATGTTCTATTTGGGGATTTTATTTTTCCTGAGCTCCTTATTGCCAAATTTTACAGAGCAACTTCAGAAGTTACCATCCTTGGTTAATCATTATGCTCAGCATCAAGCTGCAGGTGAAGCCAGCAGTTTTGTTTCTTTTATTTTATTGCATTATAGTGATCAATCTGAACATAAATCTGAAGAGAACCACGAAGATTTACCTCTTTTTCAAATGAGTAATTTTACAACCTTACTCATCTTGCAAGAACTACCTGTTTTTTCATTTATTGCGCAAGATATTGCGCAGGTTTATACGCATCAATTTTTGGATCAAACCTATTCTTTTAAGCGTATTGGAGGGATTTTTCAACCACCCAGGTTAGTCTAATTTATCCTATGTTTTTTTGCAAGTTGCTTTATCAATTTGCTGTATTTTATTGTATCATTTTATGTTTTAATTCATGTTAAACAGAATCATTGGATTTTCTGTCCATAATAAATTAATTATTGCCATTGCCACTTTATTTCTGTTGGTATTTGGCCTGTATCAGCTTAGCAAACTGCCCATAGATGCAGTGCCGGATATTACCAATAATCAAGTTCAGGTAATAACGGTATCTCCCTCATTGGGAGCGCCAGATGTGGAAAGATTGATAACCTTTCCGGTAGAGCAAGCATTAAGTAATATTCCAGGTAAAATAGAAATAAGAAGTTTTTCCCGATTTGGATTATCTTTAGTTACCATTGTATTTGATGATGAAACTGATGTCTATTGGGCAAGGCAACAAGTTAGTGAGCGTTTGCAAACCATTAGTGAACAAATACCAAATGGGGTAGGTGTTCCAGCATTAGGTCCGGTAACAACCGGCCTTGGAGAGATTTACCAATATGTGTTAAGGCCTAAGCCAGGATATGAAAATAAATATGATGCACAATCATTACGAACTATTCAAGATTGGATAGTGCGTAGGCAATTATTAGGAGTAAAAGGGGTAGCTGATGTAAGTAGTTTTGGCGGGATGCTTAAACAATATCAAGTTGCCATTAATCCGCAGCAGCTGCAAGCCCATGGGGTTTGCATGGCTGATGTGTTTTTGGCCCTCGAGAAAAACAATCAAAATGAGGGAGGTGCCTATATTGAAAAAGGGCCGCAAGTATTATTTATTAGAAGCGAAGGACTCTTGCAAAGTACCGCAGATATTGAGCAAATTGTGGTTAAAAATTTGCCTAATGGTTCGCCATTATTTATAAGAGATATTGGAAAAGTGGAAGAATCTCATGCCACAAGGTATGGGGCAATGGTTTATAATGATAGAGAAGAAGTGGCCGGTGCGGTGGTTATGATGTTGAAAGGGGCAAATAGCAACGAAGTGATAAAATCAGTAAAAGAGCGTATTGTGCAGATTGAGGCTACTTTGCCAGAAGGTGTCATGATTGATGCTTTTTTGGATCGAACCAAAATGGTTAATAATGCCATTAGTACCGTTGAAACAAATTTATTAGAAGGGGCACTCATTGTCATTTTTATTTTAGTTCTATTCTTAGGAAACATGAGAGCGGGCTTGCTGGTTGCTTCTGTCATTCCACTATCCATGCTATTTGCAGTATCTATGATGAATGCCTTTGGAGTGAGCGGGAATTTGATGAGCTTAGGTGCCTTAGATTTTGGATTAATTATAGATGGAGCAGTTATTATAGTAGAGGCAGTTATGCATAATTTAACCCATAACAAAAGGGCTCAATTTGGTTTTACTCAAGCAAAACTTAGCATGGATTCAGAAGTTAAAAGTGCTGCAGGTAAAATGATGAATAGTGCTGTTTTTGGGCAGTTAATTATTCTAATTGTGTACTTGCCAATTTTAAGTTTATCTGGCATTGAAGGTAAAATGTTTAAACCCATGGCACAAACTGTTGTTTTTGCATTAATAGGCGCTTTCATTCTTTCTTTAACTTATGTGCCTATGATGAGTGCTTTGTTGCTTAAAAATGTTTCAGCTGAGCCAAACTTTGCAGATAAATGGATGGAGACATTCAGTGTAAAGTATAGTGCGCTTTTATCTAAAGTAATGCAATATCCATTAAGGGTTTTATCTTTAGTAGTTAGTTTATTTATTTTATCTATTTGGGTATTAAGTATGCTGGGAGGAGAGTTTATTCCATCCTTAGAAGAAGGTGATTTTGCAGTGGAAACGCGCGTACTAACAGGCAGTAATTTAAATCTGAGTATTGCAACAGCAAAGCAATCGGCAAAGATTTTATTGGATGAGTTTCCCGAGGTTGAAAAAGTAGTTTCTAAAATTGGAAGCGGAGAAATTCCTACTGATCCAATGCCCATGGAAGCGCAGGATTTAATGATTATTTTAAAAGATAAAAGTGAGTGGACAAGTGCCAAAAGTTTTCCGGAATTAGCAGAAAAAATGAGTGAATCTTTGGAAGCCATTCCGGGTGTAACTTATGGTTTTCAATACCCTGTACAAATGCGTTTTAATGAACTAATGACAGGTGCCAGGCAAGATGTAGTGTGCAAGATATTTGGAGAAAATTTAGATAGTTTGGCTTTTTATGGCAACAGAATGGGAGAGTTGGCTCAGCAAATTGAAGGAGCAAAAGATGTGTTTGTTGAACCTATTGGTGGAATGCCGCAAATTGTTGTGAAATATAATCGGGATTTATTAGCCCAACATCAATTGAGTGTAGCAGATATTAATGAAGTGATAAACACTGCATTTGCAGGTAAAAAATCTGGGGTGGTGTTTGAGGGAGAACGCAGATTTGATTTGGTGGTAAAAATGCAAAAAAGTTTACGCACCAACTTAGAAGATGTGCGTGGTTTGTTGATACCTGTTCAGGCAAATTTAGCTATTCCTTTGCATCAATTGGCCGAAGTAGAAATTGTGGACGGGCCAAATCAAATACAAAGAGAAGACGCTAAAAGGCGCATAGTTATGGGCTTTAATGTGCGGGGCAGAGATGTGCAAAGCATTGTATCAGATTTAAAAGAAAAAATGGAGAAGGAGGTGAATTTGCCAGTTGGTTATTATGTTACCTACGGAGGTTCTTTCGAGAATTTGGAGGCGGCAAAATCTAGGTTGGCTATTGCAGTTCCAATTTCATTATTACTCATTTTTCTTTTGTTGTATTTTGCTTTTCATTCTGTTAGACAAGGATTATTAATTTATTCTGCCATCCCATTGTCTGCAATGGGCGGAATTTTTGCTTTAGCGTTGCGAGGTATGCCATTTAGTATCTCTGCAGGCATTGGTTTTATTGCCTTATTTGGTGTTGCGGTGCTAAATGGAATTGTGCTTATTGCAGAGTTTAACAGACAAAAAGAGCTCGGAATAAATACGCTTTTAGAGGCGGTTATTGCAGGAGCAAGAATGCGTCTAAGGCCTGTTTTAATGACCGCAGCTGTGGCATCTTTAGGTTTTTTACCAATGGCTTTAAGTAATGGTGCTGGCGCTGAAGTGCAAAGGCCTCTGGCAACCGTGGTAATTGGAGGTTTACTATTAGCTACTTTATTAACCCTTTTTGTTTTGCCTATTTTGTATGTAATGTTTTCAAAAAAATCTGATTCAAGCAAAGCGCCTCATGCGGGTGTTTTAATGTTTGTAGGTTTCTTGTTAAGTTTCAATGTGCATGCTCAAAAGCCATTATCATTAACAGCGGCCATTGATACCGCGCTAAAAAATAATCCTGGTTTAAGTGCAGAGTCGTATAAAGCCCTTGCTGCAAAAAAAATGATAGGTACGGCTTGGGATTTACCCAAAGCTGAGGCCATATATGGCAGTGGACAAATCCAGTCTTTTTACCAAGATAACGCATGGGAGTTTACCCAAAAGATGGCCTTCCCCGGGTACTATGCTGCTCAAAAAAGAATGCTTAAGGCAGAATATGAATTGGCAAAATTAAATTACCAGTCAGGTAGTTTTTCTGTTAAAGCAGCAATTAGTGAGGTATATTACCAATATCTGCATGCAAGGGAGAAGGAGAAAATGTTTAATGAAATGGAAGCGCAGTTGGTAAAATTATTATCATTGGCAGATTTACGTTTGGCAGCAGGTGAGATTAATATGATAGAGAAGTCTGCCACAGCGCAACAAATGGCTATCACGCTAAAAGAGTTGCAACAGATACAGTTAATTAAACAAAGGAGTCTAGCTCAATTTCAAATTCTATTAGGAACAGAACAAATTTACATACCAGATACGGGGGCCATTCGCATGCAGTTTTTAGAATTATTATCTATAGAGAATAATCCAATACTACTAAGGTTTGCAACACAACAAAGTTTAAGCGCTGCCAAATTGCAATCTGAACGCATGCGACTGATGCCAGAGCTTCATATAGGATATCAAAATATGTCTATTACAGGAGTTGGTAATGATGAAAAATTCTATCCACGCAGTAATCGCTTTCAATCTGTGCAGTTGGGGCTGGGTTTACCTTTGTTTTTTGGATCAAACCTGGCAAGATCTAAGGCTCTAGCATTTGAATTGAAGTCTAGCGAGTTAAATAGTATTTACGCACGCAGGCAATTCATGCAAGAGCAAGATTATATGCGCAAACAAATTATTTCCCTTGATTCACTTTGTGTGTACTATGAAAAAAATGTGCTACCAGAACTTAAGAAAGCGCAGGATGCGTCTTGGCAGCAATTTGAACAGGGTGGAATTAATTTTATGGAATGGATGATTTTAAATAATCAAATAATTCAGTCCAATACCGCTTATCTAGATGCGGTTCAACAATTTAATCAATTAATAATTCAGTATCAAAATTTTCAATCATCAATTAAATAAGTATGAATGCTATAAAATATTATATCCCTATGTTCTTATTGTTTCTTGCTTGCAGTTCTAATCAACCTACCGAGCAACTTGAAAGTAAAAAGGAAACTAATTTGGAAATGATTAGTTTAAGTGAAGAACAACTTAAAAATATGGAGCTAAGCTTGGTCAAAGCAAAAGCAGATCAATTAAAAGAAGTAGTGAAAGTAAATGGGTTAATAGATGTACCACCGCAAAATTTAGTTTCAATTAGCATGCCCATGGGAGGGTATTTAAAAAACACAAAGTTGCTTCCTGGCATGCATGTGAACAAAGGAGAGGTTATTGCGTTGATGGAAGATGCCGCCTATATAGATTTACAACAAGATTTTTTGATGGCTCAAACACGTTTGCAAATGCTAAAACAAGAGTACGAAAGACAGACACAATTAAATCAATCTAAGGCAAGTAGTGATAAAGTATTTCAGCAAGCCAAGGAGGCATACGAGAGTGGTCAAATTGCCTATAAATCCTTGTCAGAGAAATTGCAATTAATTGGTTTAAATCCAGCCAAGGTAAGTTCTCAAAGTATTTCTCGCTCCATTCCTATTTATGCACCTATAAATGGTTTTGTAAGCAAAGTTCATGTAAATATTGGCAAATATGTTAATCCAACGGATGTGTTATTTGAGCTGGTAAACCCGGATGATATTCATTTAAGCTTACATATTTTTGAAAAGGATATGGAACAGGTTTATTTGGGAATGCAAGTTTCTGCCTATACCAATGCTCATCCACAGCGAAAATATCCATGTGAGGTAATATTAATTGGAAAAGATATTGGTTCAGATAGAAGTGTAAACATACATTGTCATTTTGAAGAATATGATAAACTGCTTGTACCCGGAACATATATGAATGCCGAGTTATATGGTAGGCCAAGAAAAGCATATACATTGCCAAGCGATGCTATTATCCATGCCGGCAATAAACATTATGTTTTTATTGCCAGGGGAAATAATACTTTTGAAAAATTAGAGGTAAACATAGGATCCAGCACAAACAACAATACAGAACTTCTATCAACAGAAAAATTGGCTTTAGCCGAGTTGAATTTTGTTCATGTTGGAGCGTATCAACTATGGATGAAATTAAACAATGTAGCAGAAGAAGATTAAAAGTTAAGGAGTTCTTGTAATGCAGATTTAAATCTTTCTTTTGGTAAAAAGTTTTGTTCTAAATCCATGTTAAAAGGAACGGGAGTATCTAAGCTTCCAACCCTTTTAATAGGTGCATCAAGGTGTTTAAAACAGTGTTCAGAGATATGGGCTGCAATTTCTGCCCCAATTCCTCCTGTTAAAGTGTCTTCATGTAGAATAATTGCCTTGCCTGTCTTCTTTATGCTCGCTTCTACAGCTTCTTTATCCCATGGCAATAAACAACGTAAATCAATTATTTCTGCGTTTATGTTTAATTCTTTTACGCAGGCGCTTGCCCAGTGAACACCAGCACCATAGGTGATAATACTAATTTCTTCACCTGCCTGAACCAACCTTGCTTTACAAAGATCTAACATATAATAATCATCATATACTTCTTCTTCTAATTCTGTACTTCTATAAAGCACCTTGTGTTCAAAATATAATACTGGATTAGGGTCGTTGATGGCAGCAATTAACAATCCTTTTGCATCTGAAGGGGTTGAAGGATAAACAATTTTTAAGCCAGGTACATGAAAAAACCAGGCTTCGTTACTCTGCGAGTGAAAGGGGCCAGCACCAACGCCAGCGCCGGTTGGCATGCGCACAACAACATCTGCTGCTTGCCCCCAGCGGTAATAACTTTTGGCCAAATTATTGACTATTTGGTTAAATCCAACACTTACAAAATCTGCAAATTGCATTTCAACCATGGCCTTCATTCCCTTAATAGCTAAGCCATAACCTGCTCCAATTATGGCGCTCTCGCATAAAGGAGTATTTCTCACTCTGCCTCTTCCAAATTCTTCTAAAAAACCTTGTGTAATTTTAAATACACCGCCATAATCTGCAATATCTTGTCCCATTAATACCAAGTTAGGGTGTTTTATCATAGCCTGTTTAAGGCCATCGCTAATGGCATCTACATATCTTTTTCTGGTTTTATTTTCGGTAGCAGGTTTTATAACTACGTGTTGCAATTCATGGTAACTGGCAACAGAATCTGGAATAGGGGCAGGTTTATAAATATCATTTAGTTCATATTGTGTATCCGGAATAATATCTGCTTCCTTCTCTACTTCTGCAATCCCTGCGTCAATTTCTGCTTTTATTTTTTCTTTTATTTCGGTTCGAACCGATTCTGTTAAAACGCCTTCTTGCATCAAGTACATTTCATAATTATTTACGGGATCTTTCTTTCCCCACATTTCAAATAATTCTTGCGGAACATATTTGGTTCCTGATGCTTCCTCATGCCCACGCATTCTAAACGTCATACATTCTAAAATAACTGGTCTTGGGTTATTTCGCATAGAAGTACTTAAGTTCTTTACCGTGTCATAAACCTCTAAAATATTGTTTCCATCTACCTGGTAAGCTTCCATTCCATATCCAATCCCTTTGTCTGTAAAACTCTTGAATTTAAACTGTTGTTCAGATGGAGTACTGAGGCCATACCCATTATTTTCTATTAAAAAGATAACTGGTAGGTTCCATACTGCAGCCGTATTTAATGCCTCATGAAAATCTCCTTCACTGGCGCCGCCATCGCCACTAAATACCACGGTTATTTTCTTTTCTTCTTTTAGTAAATTAGCAAGGGCAATACCATCTGCAACCCCCAACATGGCACCTAAGTGAGAGATCATGCCAACTATATGATATTCGTTGGTGCCAAAGTGAAAGGAGCGCTCTCTGCCTTTAGAAAAACCGCTAAATTTACCTTGCCATTGAGCAAATAATTTCGAAAATGGTATGCCTCGTCCGGTAAAAACTCCTAAATTCCTATGTAAAGGTAGGATGTATTCATCTTGATCTAATGCTGAAACTACCCCAATGCTAATTGCTTCTTGCCCAATTCCACTAAACCATTTGCTTACCTTCCCTTGGCGTAATAGAATAAGCATTTTTTCCTCTATGAGGCGTGGTTTAATCAGGGCCTGATATAAATTAAGAAGTGTTTGATTGGTATATTGTTTTCGGTTAAATACAAGCATGATTTTTATATTGTGAGGCAAAAATAACTTTTTTACATGGATGTATTCATAAATTAGTTGCTTTAAATTTTATACTTTTGGTATGATTTTGGATAAGGTTTTTTACTATTTATTTCGATTTTAAAATAAAATTTATGTTTACAAGGTTAAGAATGAATCTTCTGATGGTGAGTTGCTTTTTGCTGTTTAGTTCTTTTATCCAGCCCGCAGAAACAGCGTTAAAGTGGTATAAATGGAACGAGGCTTATCCTCTGGCTCAAAAAGAAGGGAAAATTTTACTCATAGATGCCTACACTGATTGGTGTGGTTGGTGCAAAAAAATGGATAAAGACACTTACAGCAATCCCGAGATAATAAAAAAAATAAATAAACATTTTATTCCCGTGAAGTTTAATCCTGAGTTGCGCGATTTAAGCTACGATATAGATGGACAAACATTTACAGCCCGCGATTTTTATGCGCAGTTAACGCGCGGAGAAAATACCGGTTTTCCCACCACCTACTTTATTAATCCGAAGAAAAAATCTTTATTTATAGATCCTGGTTACCGCGATGCACAAACGTTTATGCAAATACTTGATAAGGTAATTGCGGATAAATAGTTTTGGTCCATAGTCCATGGTCAATAGTTTTTGAAACATATTGAATGAAAAAGGCTGCCTCAATGATTGAAGCAGCCTTTTTTTAATTCTTATTCTATGGACTATGGTCCATGGACTATTAACTAGTAACGGTACATTTCTGATTTAAACGGACCTTGAACTTTAACGCCGATATAATCTGCTTGATCATTTTCTAACACGGTAAGTTTAGCACCAATATGCGCTAAGTGAAGATATGCAACCTTCTCATCTAAATGTTTAGGTAATACATACACCTTGTTTTCGTAATTGGCAGAGTTATTCCACAATTCAATTTGTGCCAAAGTTTGGTTGGTAAACGAGTTACTCATTACAAAACTTGGATGACCCATAGCGCAACCTAAGTTTACTAAACGACCTTCAGCTAAAACAATGATATCATTTCCTTCTACATTGTAAATATCAACTTGAGGCTTTAAAGTGTTTTTGGTTGAACCGTAATTGTTATTTAACCAAGCCATGTCAATTTCATTATCGAAGTGACCAATGTTACACACGATAGATTTATCACGCATGGCTCTGAAATGGCGCTCAGTGATAATTTTTAAGTTACCAGTTGCTGTAACAAAAATATTAGCACGTTCACAAGCTTCTTCCATGGTAACTACTTCATATCCGTCCATAGCAGCTTGAAGGGCACAAATAGGGTCAATTTCTGTAACCAATACGCGTGCACCAGCACCACGCAAAGATTCTGCAGAACCTTTACCTACATCACCGTAACCAGCAACTACTGCTACTTTTCCTGCCATCATAATATCTGTTGCTCTACGAATTGCATCTACCAAAGATTCTTTACAACCATATTTGTTATCAAATTTTGATTTGGTTACCGAATCGTTTACGTTGATAGCAGGCATTACTAAAGTACCTTTTTTCATGCGCTCATACAAGCGGTGAACACCTGTAGTAGTTTCTTCTGATAAACCTTTAATATCTTTAGTTAACTCTGGGTAACGATCAAAAACCATATTGGTTAAATCTCCACCATCATCTAAAATCATGTTTAGAGGCTGGCCACCTTCGAATGCAAATAAAGTTTGCTCAATACACCAATCAAATTCTTCTTCGTTTTGACCTTTCCATGCATATACTGGGATACCCGCAGCAGCAATGGCAGCAGCAGCATGATCTTGAGTAGAGAAAATATTACATGAACTCCAAGTAACTTCTGCTCCTAAATGTTTTAAGGTTTCAATAAGCACAGCTGTTTGAATGGTCATGTGTAAACAACCTGCAATGCGAGCGCCTTTTAATGGTTGGCTGGCACCATATTCTGAGCGAAGTGCCATTAATCCTGGCATTTCAGCTTCTGCTAAACGAATTTCTTTACGTCCCCATTCTGCTAGGGTGATGTCCTTAACTTTGTAAGGAAGGGCAGTTTTTGCGTCTGACATATTTGTATGTTTAAAAATTTTAGTGTGCAAATGTAGCCTTAACTACCTGATAATAAAAATAAAATTTGCTCAAACTTTTTTCATCTCATGATTGTTTAGAGTTAAAATTGGAAAAATTGTGCCATGTTAATCAATAATATTGGATAGCATTTTACCCAAAATAAGTATTAATTTTGTACGAAATAGATTGTAATCAGAAATCACCTCAGTTGGTTTCAACGATTATAGACCAAAACCCAAAAACTAAAACCCAAAAATGGCATATCCAGAAATGTTAGTTGCTCCCATGAGGCAACAATTAGAGAATGTAGGATTTAAATCCTTAATGAATGCAACAGAAGTTGAAGCTGCGTTAAATAGTAAGCAAGGTACTCAGTTGCTAGTGTTTAACTCGGTTTGTGGTTGTGCAGCCGGAACTTGCAGACCAGGTGTTATACACGCGGTTAATCATGCAAGCAAAAAACCTACAGAATTATTAACCGTATTTGCAGGGCAAGAAGCTGATGCAGTTTCTAAAGCAAGAGAATTTACCTTGCCTTATCCACCCTCATCTCCTTCCATTGCATTGTTTAAAGATGGTAATTTAGTCCATTTTATAGAGAGACATATGATAGAAGGAAGAAGTGCTGAAATGATTTCACAAAACCTTCAAGCAGCATTTGAAGAGTACTGCTCTTAATTGAATGATTTCTTGTAGAGATGCTTGATACCCATCTCTACAAGTTAATCTATTCTAGAGAAATTAACTCATCTCCTTTTTGATAAGGAACATAAGTAATGATGAGTTGAAACATTTCATCGGTAGTTTTCATGCTGCCAGCTCGCTCGGCAATTAACCTAGGCGGACTAAATGGGTTATTTGGATTAGAGGCCCGATTATCGAATTCACCTTCTACATAAATGGTAGAGCCTCTCGGAATTTTTAACATGGTTTTAGGCATATAAAAGTATTGCCACCTAAAATCCCAATCATTAATGCGTATGATTCGAATGGTGTCTCCACTAGGCTTAATGGCATAAGCCAAATATTTTTTGCCTATTAAATGCATATGGGGAACAATATTTACAACAGAAATGTCTGTAGGCACGGTAAATTGTATGTGAAACTTCTTTACTTCATTGGGTTGAACAACTAAAGCTGGCACTACTGGTGCTAATCCTAAGGTTCCAATTTGAAATTCAGATACGGGTCTTTTGGGTTCCTTTGTGCCATAATAAATTTTGTAATACGAAGAATCTACTTCATCTACAGAACTTGGCCCATAATGCATATCATTTAAGTAAAATGCATTCATTTTTCCAATTCTAAATCCTCCAATCTCATCGGGGTAAAAGCTAAATTGAGCGCCCGGCAGATAATTAGAAACACTGGGAGTCATTAATGCATAGCTGCCATCATCATTCAATAAGCCCAGTTCTTTGTGTATCTGTGTGCTGTTTGTTTGATCTTGGTTTACCCAATATTTGCCATTTTTTAAACTGCGTTTTTTATTTGGGTCGAACCGAATGATATGCGTATTCACATGGTGCACCAATCTTTTGTTTCCTGGCACAAATTCAATGGCTCTTATGATGGTGTCTTTAGGGAGCTCAAATGGAATTTTAAGCACCATAAATAGGTCTGTGTTATTGCCTGGTACATGAATTGGCTTTGGCATATGAACAATCAGATCTGGTTCTCCTGTTGGCCCTTTTTTACTGAGCCATTCGGGTTGAACCAATTTCGAAGTGTCTCCGGGCAAACAACCTTCATCTGCCCAACGTTTTATTAAATTAATTTGCTCCTCACTTAAATAAGTTTCATTGGCAAAATGAGTGTATGTTGGATCTGCTGGCCATGGGGGCATAATCCTATTTTCAGTAACATAAGCAATAAGTTTTGCCTTGGGTGCAATATCTTCATAATGAATGAGTGAAAATGGCGCGGCACCTTCCTGATTGTGACATTTACTGCAATTCGAATATATGATTGGGGCAATATGTTCTGCAAACAGCACAGGTTCAGAAGCAGTTGGCATTTTTGAGTTGTCTGCACAGGAACCCAAAACTAACACAGAAATAAATAATAAACTTAATTTATAAAACATCCTATTGCCCTTGTTTTATAGGGTTTAACCTGTTGACTCAAATAAAGTTTTTCTAATACATTCGCTAAATCAAATTCTGTAATTACTTTTCTTTTTTTACTTAGTTCATAGGCCCAATTATCAATTCTACCTTGGTAAACTTTTTCACCAGCGGGAGTATAGACTGCCACCTCGGGGGTAATACTGGCTTGAGCAAACCTAGCTAAGTCAAAGTTTGGGTCAACATAGAAGGCTAAATCATGGAGTTTATATTTATGTTTAAACGCAATGATTTCTTTTTTACTATAAGTCTTACCCGGAATGATAGCATAAAATTTAATACCTACTTTTTGATAAGTTGCAGCTAAATTCCTAATAGTAAGTGAATAACTCTGACAAAGCGGGCACTCAGGAGACATAAAGAGTGTAACAAATCCTTTTTTGTGCAAGGATGGTTCAATAGAAAATGATTTACCATCTAAATCTTTAATAGTTACTTCTTCAATTTTTTCTGGTATCTGATTTAAAAAAAAAGATAATAATATGAATAAGAAGATATGCATATTCAAATTTAGGGGAAGAATGTTAATTTAGTTGCATAAAAAAAGTGGGCATGCCCACTTTTTTTTATTTGTTAATATCAAATGTATTCATGAATGCCGTGGTGAAGTTGCCTTTTTTGAAATCTTCATTTTGCATCAGTTTCATGGCTAAAGGAATGGTTGTTTTTAATCCTGGACCTTCTATGATAAATTCACCAAGGGCACGTTCCATTTTAATGATTGCCTCTTCTCTGGTTTGCGCAGTTACAATCATTTTGGCAATCATACTATCATAATTACTAGGAATTGTATATCCTGCATAAATATGCGTATCTACGCGCACTCCATGACCTCCTGGTTTATGTAAATAATCTATTCTACCTGGTGTTGGTCTAAAATTATTATATGGGTCTTCTGCATTGATACGCACCTCAATGGAATGGCGAGATGGATAGTAGTTTCTTCCGCTAATTGGCACGCCAGCAGCAATCAATATTTGTTCTTTAACCAAATCAAAATTGATTACTTCCTCTGTAACCGGATGCTCTACTTGAATGCGGGTATTCATTTCCATGAAATAGAAATTTCTATGTTTGTCTACCAAAAATTCTATGGTACCAAGACCTTCATATCCAATGGCAGAGGCTCCTGCAATCGCTGCAGCACCCATTTTTTCACGCAGTTCATCGGTCATAAAAGGGGAAGGACTTTCCTCTACTAATTTTTGATGCCTGCGTTGAATAGAACAATCTCTCTCAGATAGGTGACATACTTTACCATATTGGTCTCCGGCTAATTGAATTTCTATGTGTCTGGGTTCTTCTACATATTTTTCCATGTAGATTCCATCATTTCCAAACGCAGCTAATGATTCTTGTTTGGCGCTATCCCAATTTTTTTCAAACTCTTCATCAGCCCAAATGATTCGCATTCCTCTCCCTCCGCCACCTGCTGTAGCTTTAATGATAACCGGATAGCCAATAATTTTAGCTAATTCTCTGCCTTCTGCTGCATCTTTTAGTAAGCCATCTGATCCTGGAATTACGGGAACACCAGCTTTTTTCATG
>CANHDN010000057.1 GCA_947459415.1 Bacteroidota bacterium | reverse complement strand
CTCGCGTATCATCGAATTAAACCACATGCTCCTCCGCTTGTGCGGGCCCCCGTCAATTCCTTTGAGTTTCATTCTTGCGAACGTACTTCCCAGGTGGAATACTTAACGCTTTCGCTTGGGCCCTGACTGTATATCGCCAAGACCGAGTATTCAACGTTTAGGGCGTGGACTACCAGGGTATCTAATCCTGTTTGCTCCCCACGCTTTCGAGCCTCAGCGTCAGTTATGGCTTAGTCACCTGCCTTCGCAATTGGTGTTCTATAACATATCTAAGCATTTCACCGCTACATGTTATATTCCAGTGACCTCAACCATACTCGAGTCCTACAGTTTCAATGGCAATTCTTCAGTTAAGCTGAAGGCTTTCACCACTGACTTATAGGACCGCCTACGCTCCCTTTAAACCCAGTAAATCCGGACAACGCTTGGATCCTTCGTATTACCGCGGCTGCTGGCACGAAGTTAGCCGATCCTTATTCTTACGGTACCGTCAAATTACTACACGTAGTAACATTTCTTCCCGTACAAAAGCAGTTTACAACCCATAGGGCAGTCTTCCTGCACGCGGCATGGCTGGTTCAGAGTTGCCTCCATTGACCAATATTCCCTACTGCTGCCTCCCGTAGGAGTCTGGTCCGTGTCTCAGTACCAGTGTGGGGGGACATCCTCTCAGACCCCCTATTGATCGTCGCCTTGGTGAGCCGTTACCTCACCAACTAGCTAATCAACCGCATGCCCATCCTTGACCGCCGGAGCTTTGATATTAAATAGATGCCTATCCAATATGTTATGGAACATTAATCTCTCTTTCGAGAGGCTATTCTCCAGTCAAGGGCAGGTTGCATACGTGTTACGCACCCGTGCGCCACTTTCATAGTCTATTGCTAAACTAATCTCGTTCAACTTGCATGTATTATGCCTGCCGCTAGCGTTAATCCTGAGCCAGGATCAAACTCTTCATTGTAAAAGATGTTTAAATTCTGATTTTTCTCTCAAAGGATTCTTAAAAACTTAAAATTAATTTAAGTGCTTGCTATTCCATTTCTTCAAAGAACTTTATTCTATATGTGTCAGTTTCGCAACTGTAGAATTTCTTTCTGTTTCCCGCTCTCTTCTTCTATACTCTCTCTCAACGGGGATGCAAAGGTAATCATTCTATTTTAACTTGCAAGTTTTATTTTGCTTTTGTTAAAATTATTTTTTTTTGATCGTTTTCCCTTTGGCTTTTAATACTAGAACTTTTTTTCCCTAATCTCCTCTTTCACTCTCTCTCTAAGGGGCTGCAAAACTAAAGACTTTTTTATTATCAGCAAATATATTTTATAGCATGCCTGTAACTGCTTAGTTCTGAATTGAGAAAAGTTAATACCAATATAATTCGAATATCTTTAATGTTGGTTTTATTGGAGAATTAATTGCCATTAGCATTAGCGCTTTGTTTTACTTTCTCAATAAATGCAATAACTTTGCGGTACATATATATATAGCATGAACACAAGCAACACATTATTTGAAAAACACCGTGCCACCTTAGATGCAGCTTTAGCCGCTTTGAGCGCACGTACTTATTATTCTCCTTATCCAGAAAGTCCAAGGGCTTATGCAGAGGATGCTGATGCCAAAGCAAAAGCTTGGATAAGCGCTGTTATGAATAATAACTACACTGCTTTGGATCAGACCGGAGCCAATGGCTGGTTGGGTGAAGAGGTTTCGCCGTTTTTGCAAACAGGTATTGGTGTTCAATATCCAAACTTTGCGCCTGAAGCGCTTATTGCCAATGCTATTCCTGCGCAAACTGCTTGGGGTAAAACAAGTGTTGAATTTAGAACGGGCGTGCTCATTGAAGCATTAGAGAATATTAAAAATAGGTTCTTTGATATTGCTTATGCTACCATGCATACTACCGGACAAGCCTATATGATGAGCTTTCAAGCAAGTGGTCCGCATGCCAACGACCGTGCCCTTGAGGCGGTTGTGATGGGATATAAAGAACTAACTTCTGTGCCAAGCCATGCAGAATGGGTTAAAAATATGGGTAAATTTGATTTAACCATGCACAAAACCTGGAAGCCTATTGCCAAAGGTATTTCTTTGGTTATTGGTTGTTCTACTTTTCCGGTATGGAACACGGTGCCTGGATTATTTGCTTCGTTGATAACAGGTAATGCTTGTATTGTAAAGCCACATCCAAAAGCTATTCTGGCTATTGCAATCGTGGTAGAAGAATTGCAAAAAGTATTTGCGTCTAACGGCGTTTTGGTTCAGACCGTACAAATGGGCGTAGATACCTTAGACAAGCCTATAACCAAAATATTGGCCGAGCACCCTGCGGTTAAATTGGTTGATTTTACAGGTGGCAGCGAGTTTGGAAATTATATTGAGCAATTGCCTAAAACTACATTTACTGAAAAAGCAGGCGTTAACTCTATCATTTTAGATTCTGTGAAGGACTTAAAATCGGTATTGGGAAATATTGCTTTTAGCGCGAGTTTGTACAGCGGACAAATGTGTACCGCACCACAAAATATTTTTGTGAGCAAAGATGGGGTTCAAACGGCCGAGGGACTCGTTTCTTATGATGAGGTTGTAAAAGGCATTGCAGCAGCTATTACCGGTTTGGTTGATAATCCGAAAGCTGGCCCAGGAACCTTAGGTGCCATACAAGCCGAGCTTACTTATAATAGAATAAAAGAGGCGAAAAATTTGGGCGGAGAATTGATATTGGATACTAAGGCCATCGTAAATGAAGAATTTAAAGATGCGCGCATTGCCACGCCAGCTGTTATTTCATTAGAAAAATCGCAGAGTGAGGTATACAATAAAGAGTGTTTTGGTCCGATCCTATTTGTAATTAAAACAGATGGATTAGCCGATTCTTTGCAATTGGCTGAGGCCTTGGTGAAAGAAAAAGGTGCCTTAACATGCGGAGCCTATACTTCCAGTGAAGAAAATAGAGCCTTAATTGCAGATACGATGAACAATGCCTTTGTGCCAGTAAGTTTTAATTTTACGGGTGCTGGTTTTATCAATTCTCATGCGGCTTTTAGCGACTTTCATTTAACAGGTGGTAACCCAGCAGGTAATGCAAGCTTTGCAAATTCGGAGTTTGTAAGTAAGCGATTTGTATGGGTGGGTAATCGGTTGATGGATTAGTTAAATAGGGCTTAAGATTACCTACTGACCATTTCAAAGGCATCAGTGGGTATATCTTTAACCGCTACAACCAGAAAACCATCCAGTGAATCATTAAAATTAGGGTCGACATTAAAACTGATAATTTTACCATTCAGTTTTAAATATTTTTTAACGAGCACAGGCACTTTTAATTTCTGATGGCTTTCTATATCTCCTATAAATCCATCTAATAATTTTAAATCTTCTGAATGTTTTTGGCGAAGTATGTGCTTACCTTCAATTTTTGATTGATAATGAAATGCTTTTTTAGGTGTTACGAACTTGGCTAATTTACTATCCCAATGATTATGCCTAATATAAGCAACCAACAAATCTTTAGATAGGTTTGAAAAACTATTACTTATACTTACCGGCCCAATTAAATATTTGAAACGTAGCGAATTTTGCTGTAGGTATAGATTAATTCCTTTCCAAAGCAACATTAAACTAGCAGGTTTTTTCTGATAAGCAAGACTAACAAAGGATCTACCAAGTTCAAGAGATTGATACAATAAAGGATGTAACTCCTTTTTCATTTTAAATAGTTGGTTCAGGTAAAAACCCTTTACACCCAATTTTCTGAAAAGCACATCGCCCTCTCCTAGCCTATATGAGCCAACAATCTTTTTAGCAACGGTATCCCATATAAAAAGATGTTTATAGAGTTTATCAAAGTCGTCTAAGTCTATACTTTCATTGGTTCCCTCTCCAATGGCCCTAAAAGTTTCTTCTCTTAATCTACCAATTTCAACAATGATATTTGGAATTTCTTGATAACTGGCAATGTGTACCTCCAATTCATTGTATTGAAATAAGAATGAACTAGTTCTAAGGCTTGTGATTTCATTTTCTAACTTTTCTGGCGAAACTGGGTCTACAATTTTCTTGGGTCTTTGAATATGTTGAAGCCCAAATTTCAACTTTATTTTTTGAGGTTTTTCTTCATTAGCCCCTAAAGCGTAGGTTTTGGCACGCAAGTATTCCATCAATTGATCATCTTCTAAACGTTCCAATTCTTTAAAAGGAATAGCTTTACCAATTCTAATTTTGATATTACTTTCACTTTTATTAAGCATTTCTGATGGCAACTTAATTGTTCTAAGTCTTGGATCGAGCAAGCCAAGTAAGTTAAAGGCCAAACTATTGTGCCCAGAGAAATAAACAGGTAAAACCTTAACACCTGCCTTGGCAATTATTTTACCTACACCAGGCTCCCATTTCTTATCAGAAATTTTAAAATTATTTAAATTTAATGCAGACACTTCACCGGCAGGAAAGATACCTAAGGGAGAGGTTTGTAGGTGCGCTAAAACCTGTTTTACGCCAGAAACATTCATTTCCTTATTACCTATTTTTAGAAATGGATTTACTGCAATAATATGATTAGCTACCTGAGGAATTTGTTGTAATAAATAATTGGCAAGCATTTTAAAATCTGGTCTAACTTTACTTATTACCGAAGTTAAAATGATGCCATCAATGCCTCCATATGGATGATTTGCAATTAAAATGAAGGGCTCTGTTTTGGGGATATTTGCATGATCAGAATCGCTCAAATGATAGTTGATATGAAACTCTTTTAATACCTCATCTACAAATGCAATGCCTTCTTTTGCGGCAATGTGGTCGTAGGCAACATTAATATCATCTAATTTGAGCAGCTTCATAAAAGCTGGGGCAAGTTTTTTGAGTTTAAGCTTTTCTAATTTGAGCGCTTTGGAAACATCCTCTTTGCTAATTAACTCTTTCATAGTTTTCTTATGTTTGGTAAAGATAACTAATAAATTCCATCCAAATCTCCACTTAACAATTATTTTACCTTATGTGCTAAGTTTTGAGACTGAAATAAAAGGCCAATTACTTAAATTGCTTTCCCTTAATCCTTGTCGTCTAGTTCTTCTATTTGCTTATCTATCATTTCAGCAACAGCTTTTCTTTGGCTATCTGAAAGCTTTTTATCTGTTTGCGCTTGTTGTTTGATACGCTTATATAATTCACGTTTACGAAGTTCCATGGCCACCCAAACTTGGTAGGTTTTATCTTTTTGTTGGTATACTTTTTCGCCATGAAGACTTGCACCCATTATCTTTGTGCTCATTACCTCTCTGGTAAGTTGCTGAAATCGCTCACCAAAATCACCCAAATTACCATCCATATTTCTTTCATTTTGGTAATTTTCTGTTACACTTTTAATTTCGGTTTGAACCGAAGCCGCTAATCTTTGATTGGCTGTGAGAATGGCCTTGCTTTTGGCAGTTTCCAAATTTACACTTTCACCGCTAGCTACCGATCTAAAAAACCGACGATTACTCTCGTAGGCATTACCTCTGAAAGGTGTTTTGATGGCTTTAGCGCCATTAAAAGTACTACAAGCACTTAAAATGGTACTCAAAGCTAAGAAACCTAAAATTACTTTTTTCATATTGCACTGTTTATAATTTACCATTTAACAATAAAATTCGTGCCACTAATTGGGCAAGTTAGAAAATAAAACACCTACCGCTACTGAGGCAAATACAGGATAAGCTGCACGCGAATGATTAGTAACACCTATCGGATAGATCCCCAATAAAGGTTGTATAAAATATACCTTATTTTTAGATTCTCTGTATTCAATCGTAAAACCCACTTGCATATTTAAGGCAAATCTTCTTGCATTAAATCCTGTTGAATCTATTTTAAATTGATCTTCTCCATCTATGGTAAAACCCGGATTAGTATTTGCCACTAGGCTATGGTTAAGTAAAATTTGAGGAGTAATTCCTGCAGAAAATTGATAAACCCATTTAAAATCTCCCGATCGTCCTACATAAGTATTTAATTGCAATGGCAAATGCAAGTAGTTAAACCTATAGTTATAGGTTATTTCTTTGGTCGTATTTGATAAGTCTTCTATTCTACCAATTCCTATTCCAGGATAGGTGTAATTTTTAAAAGTTAATCCGCTTTGCTTGCGTGCAAATCCTATTTGTTGAAAACCAACACCTACTTGTAAATCCGATTTTTTACCCAAGGAAATGAGTGCATATGCGTGAACGCCCTTATTAAAATGAAAACTGTTTTCAGACTTTGTAGTGTCCATATATTTTTGATAACTATCTCCTTGAATAAAAGCATAACCTAGTCCGCCATTTACACCAAGTCCAAATGAATTTTTAGATTTGCTTTGTGCCTGACTACTTAGAGGAGTTACTAAACTCAGTATGCCCGCATACAAACAAAATTTAATTTTCTTCAAATTCCAATTCATCGTTGTTATCATGTTTCTTTTCTAATTTTTTCAGCGCACTATCTTTTTTAATACCTAATTCTTGCTTCAAAATTTCTTTTATAAGCTCTTTTTCTACTTTTACATCTTGCTTTAATTGCTCCTTGGCTCCTTTTTTATCGAACACAAATTTTGGATTATTTGCCGGGCCTTTGATACTCAAATATAAATTTATTCCTCTGGTTTTGGTATCTTCTTCATCGAATTCGCTCGGTTTAGCTTTTCGTTTTTTGGCCAATAATTCAGATAAAGAAACTTTCAACCTATAATCTAACTCATTTTCAAAACTGTGGGTTCCGGCGAGTTGAATATTAAAAGCGTTCGATTTAATATCCATGGCAGGAATTGTGAGTAATTTATTTTTAATGGTAAACGTATTTTTAAGTTCTGAAAACTTAATATTATTGAGTTCATTTACATCAATAAATTTAGATAAGGATTGCATGGGTTTATATTGCAAGAGCGAGCCATTTTTAAGCGACATTTCCGCAATCATTACTAATTTTTCTGGGATAAAATTCATATTCTGATCCCATACTATTCTGTATTCTGCACTCGCATTTAAATTTCCAAATAGATTTTTGTTGGTAAATTCTTGTTGACCAAAATTATCAAATGCCAGCAAAAGCTCACCTAAATCTATCCCTTTACAATCACCTTTACTCGTTAGAACAAATTGCTTATTAGCTTCAACAAAGTCTCCACTTCCCAGAAAACTACCTTTTGCTGTTTGCAAACTTGTTTCTTGAAAAGACACATAATTTGGTTTTAATAAAAGGTTTCCTTTACATTGGGTGGCAACAAAGTTTTTATAAACTATCTGATTCGCATTTACTTTAGCATTAATAAGATAATCAAGTTGTTTTTCGCCTGCCTCTCTTGGGTCTGATGAGTCATAAATAAGCAAGTGATCAATATTTAAATAGCTAGATTGTAATTCTACATTAGCCTGAACCAAATTGTTTTCTTGAAAAAAGATATCCATAAACCTTGGCAGGCTGCCGCTAAGGTTCAGATCAGATTTATCTATATTCATTTTTAGTTGATTAAGTTGTAAATCTCCACCTTTTACAGCGGCATCTAATTGTACCTTTTGAATGGGCTTGGTTAAATAACTCAGTTTAATTTCTGAGATTTGCATAGATACATCGCCTGTATTTTCCTCATATTTCCAATTCCAACCATCAGTTAATTTTTGCCCGCTTAAGTTTATGCTAAATCTTGCTTGACCTGCCAAAGTACTTATATCTTCCCAATGAAAAAAGGAATGAAGTGAAGTTAAATCTGCATTTCCATTTAATTGTATAATTAGCTTGGGGTTTAACAAATTATTGATAACTAAACTTCCTTGAACCTCCGAACCAGGCAATGTGGCACTAAAGTTGGGTATTTTAAAAGTAGACTCCTCCATTTTTCCTGCAGCGCCATTAGAAAAACAACCTGTTAATTTAATGTTTTGAAGTTGCATTTGAGTATTTGGTTCAATCAAACTACCATTATTTACGCCAAAATTTAAGGAAATTTTGGGTGTATTAGTTTTTGAAGAAACTCCCATTATAGAGCCCTCAAAAAACACATCTCCCTTACTTTGGTAGTCTTTAAAAGAGGCTGGCATTTGAATGGGAAGCGTAGAAAGTAAATCTTGAATACTGATAGTTTTGGCCTTAAAAACGATATTAATTTGGTCTTGTTTTTCGCTTGTTTGAATCCATCCTGAAAGCGCCAAGGCTAATTTATTTAGCATAAAATCACCTTTTATAAGAGAGAATTTCTGTTGAGTTTGATCTACAGCTAATTCTGTTTCCATGCTAATGGTTTTATCTTTAATAATGGCTAGGGATCCTGTATTTACTTCATTCGCCAATCCTTTTAACGCAATATTTAAATTAAATTTTTCATCTGTGAACTTACCAGCAAACTTAGCATCTTGTAGATAAGTATTGATTTTAAATCCCGTACTAGCATTTGTGTAAATTACCTGCATGCGCATCATCGATAATTTCTTCAGTTCAAAACTAAAGGGTTTTTTAATTTGAGTTTGATCAGATGACTCTTTTATCAAATCAAAATTATTTCTACCCACCGCATCTTTATACAATTGAAGGGCCCCGCTATCTATTTCAATAAAATTGATTCGATAATTTTCTCTAAGAATATCATATATATCGAAACCTAAGTACACATGTTTTGCAGAAAGAAGTTTTTTTCTGCTGTTCAATGGGTCTGACAAGCTAACCTCATTCAGGGCTAAACTAACTTTAGGAAATGTTTTCCAGATGTTTACATCTATATTTTTAGCACTTAGTTCCGATTTTAAAAAGGTATTAACTTCTTTTAAAGCATACTTTTTTAATTCATCTATGTTTTGATACACATAAATAAAAACGCTTGCAGACATTGTAAAAATGACGAGCAAGACAATGAGAAATATTCTTAATCCTTTTGGCATAGTATTTTAACGAACCAAAAGTGAACTTATTCTCCCAAACGCGCACAAATTAAAATAAACAAAAAGTGGATGGAGAATGTATAAAAGTAAAATTATGACTACTTAGTTAGGCTATTTTTAATGTCTTCTAAATCAATTTCAAAATGACTGGCGTGATGAGTACATTTTCCGTTTTGGATAAGGAGGGTTTGAGGCGATTGGTGTTCAACCTGATAATGCTGAGCTATTAAATTAGAGATATCACGGAATTTAATTAAATCAAGATAATACACAGGCATTTCAGCTGCATTTTCATTGGCATAAACCTTTTCAAACCTATTAAGTGCTGCAGAACTGATACTGCAGCGGGTACTATGTTTAAAAATAATAATAGGCTTGGAGGCAGAGAGATCATTTATTTCTATGATTTGATTTTGCGTGTTTAATTCTAACATTTTCATTTTACGAATATAAGTATGTTACCACGAATAGTATTGCCACGAATGCAGGAATGTTTTTGCCAGTAGCTAGTAGCAAAAAATCAGGAGCAAAGCTCCTGATTTTTTATGCAAAACGATAAGCCGGGTTCTGTATTCCGCACCAGGCGAAATGACTATCATTTATCTGCCCCAGAAATCACTTAATGGGTGTAGCAGCCTACCCGCAAGAAAAACAGTTTGCACTGTTGGTGCTAAGCGAACACCCTTTTATTTCTTGCCTATTTGGCCTTGCAACGCATAAGGTTTACCATGCAATGTTTATCACTAAACACCCGGTGGGCTCTTACCCCACCTTTTCACCTTTTCCATTTTTACCTGCGTAAAAAGGGTAGTTTATTTTCTGTGGCACTGTCTGTTCCCGCAAAAGCGAGACCTTCCCGTTAGGAAGTATGCTGCTTAAGTTGCCCGGACTTTCCTCTCTGTGTTAACACCTAGCGATAGTCTGTTTTGCAATACAAAGGTAACTTGCAATTATGGTAATAAAAAACGGAGTAAGTTTTAAAATAATTTAGGTTGTTCTGGATCTATTTTGGGTGATCGAACTTTCTTCACCTCATCGCTTTCAGGATCATCTTCTAAAAGCTTTTTAATTCTTTCTTGCTCTTGGGTAAATAAGTCCTCGTTTACCAAAGTTTCTGGTTCATCTTGAACCAATTCTTCTATCTCATCTGTTGGATCAGGAGGAAGTAATTCTAGCTTACTTAAATCATTTGTAGCAAATTTATTTCCAATACTTTTCCAACCTTTTACATCTATAAACTCTGCTAAGTTGATTTGCTCCTCGCTTAAATTTTTGCCTTTTCCGGTGCTGAGAATTACTATGGGATTTTTAAAATCTGTAGCCAATAAAATATAATTCCCTTTTTCTTCTGAGATACACATAAACTTTTTGTTGAGTGTTTGGGTCTCAATTAAAAAACGTTTAATATAATACACCTTAGCTTTAGCATCGAAATACACCATTGAAATAGGACGTTCGGGCTTAAATTTAGAAATATGTAATAATTGCTCGTACTCGTAATGATTACTTAATTCTGTATTCGTTAATTCATAATTACCATCTTTGTACAAGGCAATTAAAAGATCATTGCCAGTGAAATTACCAAGAAAATCACCGTGTTCCTGTGTATTTATTCTTCCAATAGCAGCATCATACCAGAGGTTTATTCCGCCCAAGGTAGAAACACCTTTTGATTTTAATTTGATTCCTTTTACCAGATACTTGCTAACAATATTTCCTTGTACGCCCCTACCTTTAATAGCTAGTTCGCTAAAATCGAAGTCGAAACTGAGCTTACGAGCATGGCTCAGCGGGCTCAATGTAATGCTCACCACCTCTGCTTCTCCTGCTGGGTTTGCAGTAAAGTACAAAATACGAGAGCCATTGGTACCTTGAGTAAGATCATATTCTTTATCGCGGGTTATGCCCGTAACTGGGAAACGCTTGGCATAACTAATTTTTGATTTTCCATCCAGGTAAATGAGATTATAAATGCGGCGTTCATCATTTTTTCTAAACACATCTACATGAATAATATCTTTACCCATAAATGCTTTCTCTTGCACTTTAGAGATAATCATTTTACCATCCTTTTTAAACACGATGATATCATCTAAATCGCTACAATCGCACACATACTCATCTTTCTTTAAACCAATACCCACAAAACCCTCTGTTTTGTTTACGTATAACTTTTGGTTGGCAATGGCAACGGTTTTAGAATCGATGGTATCGAAGGTACGAATTTCTGTTTTGCGTTCTTTTCCTTTGCCATATTTCTTCAACAAATTTTCAAAGTATTTAATAGCATAGGCACGCAGATTTTCCAAGTCAAAATTAACCTGAGCTAACAATGCCTCTAGGCCTTTCATGATCTCATCTGCTTTAAATGAGTCGTATTTGGAGATGCGTTTAATTTTGATTTCAGTAAGACGTAAAATATCATTTTCAGTAAGTTCGCGGCGGAAAAGTTTTTTAAACTTATTCATCCCCTTCCAAATAGTATCAATTACTTCCTCAAAACTTTCACATTCTTCTATATCTCGGTAAATTCTATTTTCAATAAATATTTTTTCGATGCTCGAATAATGCCATTGCTCTTCCAATTCGGCACGTTTAATTTCTAATTCTTGACGGAGTAGGTCTTTTGTTTTTTCTGTAGAAAGTTTCAATAACTCATCAACCCCAATAAAAACTGGCTTATCATCTACAATTACACAAGCATTTGGAGAAATACTTACCTCACAATCTGTAAAGGCGTATAGCGCATCAATGGTTTTATCCGGCGAAACACCTGGAGCTAATTGAATTTCAACTTCAACATCTTTTGCGGTATTATCTATTACCTTTTTTATTTTAATCTTACCAGAATCGTTGGCCTTAATGATACTGTCAATTAATTGATTGGTGGTAACCCCATAAGGCACATCTTTCACAAACAAGGTTTTCTTATCTAGTTCCTCTATTCTCGCCCTTACCCTAATTTTGCCACCTTTTTTACCTTGATTATAATTAGCAACATCTACTAAGCCACCAGTCGGAAAATCTGGATATAATTCAAATTTCTTTCCTTTTAAATAATCTATACTGGCCTGTAATAATTCACAAAAATTATGTGGCATAACTTTGGTAGCAAGCCCAACTGCAATACCCTCAACACCTTGCGCTAACAGCAATGGAAATTTCATGGGAAGCACGATGGGTTCTTTTTTGCGGCCATCGTATGAATTCTGCCATTTGGTAGTTTGTTTATTAAAAGCAACCTCTAATGCAAATTTAGATAATCGAGCTTCAATATAACGCGGAGCAGCTGCCGAATCTCCAGTTCTAAAATCGCCCCAATTCCCCTGGGTTTCAATTAATAAATCTTTCTGACCCAAATTTACCATGGCATCTCCAATGGCGGCATCGCCATGTGGGTGGTATTGCATCGTTTGCCCAATAACATTGGCAACTTTATTAAACCTACCATCGTCCATTTCCTTCATAGAATGAAGAATTCTGCGCTGAACAGGTTTTAATCCATCGTCTACTGCAGGAACAGCGCGTTCTAAAATAACATAGGACGCATAATCCAAGAACCAATTTTCGTAAAGTCCACTAACAGCCTTTACATGATATTCTTTGGATACCTCATGATTATCATTCGCTGGGTTATTGTCTAAATTATTCTCTTCCATGTTGTCTGTTCAACTAGCTTCCAAAAATATTGAAATAGATACAATTGCTATCCACAAAAAAACTGGATCTGTTCTCTAAAATTGATTTGGCCTAAAAAATCAAATTTTGCAAGGTTTTTAGGTATTTTACACTCTGCATTAACCTGCTTCCATACCAACTAAACATTTCTCCATCCACTAATTCTATGTGGGCTTGTGGACAAATACTTTTTAATTCTTGAATGTGTTTTTCCTTAAAAGGATATGGCTCTGAGGATAAAAAAATATAATTCGGATCAGCCACTTCTAATTGTTTTTGTGTCATAGTAGGATAACGACTGGTGAATGAATTGCATGCATTTGTTAGTCCCATTCTCCCTAATAAATCATGAATAAAAGTATCATTAGCTGCAGCCATCCAGGGTTCACGCCAAATGAGGTATAAACATTTTTTTTGCACGTCGGTTCGAACCAAACTATTAAATTCTGACCGAATAAGAGATGCAATTTCTTGTGATTTGGCAACTTTATTCACCAATTCACCAACTTTTAAAATCATGTCTAAAGCCTGATCCAAATCTTTGATATCACTCATCCAAACAGGAAATTCCTGTTGAAGTTCTTCAATCTGTTCACGTGTATTTTCTTCCTTGTTGCCAATAATTAAATTGGGCTTTAGGGCTCTAATTTTATTTAAATCTAGTTTTTTAGTTCCGCCTATTCTGGGTTTAAACACATGCATCTCCTGAGGGTGAATGCAAAAAAGTGTTTGTGCAATTACCTCTTCCTGTAAACCCAACTCATATAACAATTCTGTTTGTGAAGGCACCAAAGAAATGATCCTAAGTGGTAAAGAAACCAAAGAGATTTGATTCCCCATTTGGTCTATATGCCTTTGATTTACTAACATGTTGGCAATTTCGGAAAATAAAATCAATATTGCATGTGAATGTAACAAATAAACTTAGAAAAAGCTGCATATATTTGCAGTGAGTAGTAATAAATAAAAATTAAATATGGGTAGAGTATTTGAAAAGCGAAAGCATAAAATGTTTGCTCGCTATGCCAAGATGAGTCAGTCTTTTACTAAAATTGGAAAAGAAATCGCTATTGCAATCAAAGCTGGTGGTGGAATTGGTGATCCAAGCAGTAACTCTCGCTTGCGTGTGGTAATCGCCAATGCAAAATCTTTAAACATGCCAAAGGCAAATATTGATGCGGCCATAGCGCGAGCTACCAGTAAATTAGATAAAGATTTTGAAGAAATTGCCTATGAGGGTAAAGGACCACATGGAGTTGCAGTTATCATTGAAACAGCTACAGATAATCCAACGAGAACCATAGCCAACCTACGCAGCCATATGAACAAAACGGGTGGAACCATGTTAAACTCAGGTAGCCTAGATTTTATTTTTGAGCGTAAAGGAATTTTTAGCGTCAACCTAGCAGGAATTAACCTTGACGAGTTTGAATTAGAAATGATTGATTTTGGAATGGAAGAAATGGAAGAAGATGGAGAAGGTCATTTAATCATTACAGTTCCATTTACTGAATTTGGAGCCATGCAAAAAGCGTTAGAGGAACGTAATATTGAAATTGTAAATGCACAACTGCAGCGCATTCCAACTACGAGTGTTGAACTAACAGAAGAACAGCAAGAAGATTTTGGAAAATTACTTGACCGCTTAGATGAGGATGATGATGTAGTGAATGTTTGGCATAATTTGAAGTAGTTTTTGGCTATTAGCCACTGGCTTATAGCTCTTAGCCTTTAGTTTAAAGTAAAATTTTTAGAACTAGTAACATCGTCTTAATATAATTTCCAAAGGCTAACGGCTAATAGCTAACAGCCAATGGCCAAAAGCTATTACCATGAAAACCCGTCCGTCGCGTAAGCCAAAACTGATTGAAAGAAATGCAGAGAAATCTGATTTAACTGACATCATGGAACTTTCTAAGGTTTGTTTTCCAAACAACGATCCTTGGACCCTTGCCATGTTGGAGAGTCAATTTAATCTTTT
>CANHDN010000056.1 GCA_947459415.1 Bacteroidota bacterium | reverse complement strand
TAAATGAAAATCAGGATGTTGGGTCTGGTCTAATTGGCTATTTGCCCTCAGCCATGTTGCCAAATGATTTTTTGTCATATGTCAAACAAAAAATGGATTTAAAATTGATAAAGCATACCAACTCATCTGTAAAAAGTATTTCTAAAGTGGCCATTTGTGGCGGTGCTGGCAGCTTTCTGCTTAAGCAAGCCATTGCTCAAAAGGCCGACGCATATATTTCTGCCGACTTTAAATATCATGAGTTTTTTGATGCAGAAAATAAACTGATGATTGCCGATATTGGTCATTATGAGAGTGAAAAATTTACAAATTCATTAATTTATGAGTTAATTCTCGAAAAATTTCCTACTTTTGCAATCCTTTTATCAAAAATTGATACGAATCCGGTAAATTATTATTTTTAACATATGGCAGGCGCAACAGAAACCAGTATTGAACAAAAATTAAAAGCTTTATACAAGCTTCAGTTAATCGACTCAAAAATAGGAAAATTAACCGCCATCCGCGGAGAATTGCCCATTGAGGTTAGCGATTTAGAAGACGAAATTATCGGTCAGGAAACCAGATTAAATAACCTTAAAGCGGATGTTACTAAGTTGGAAGAAGCTATTTCAGCCAACAAAAGTAAGATTACTGATGCTAAAGCTCTGGTTAAGAAATATGAGAAGCAATTAGATAATGTTAAAAATAACAGAGAGTTTGATGCTTTGAATAAGGAAATTGAAATTCAGGGTTTAGAGCAACAAGCACTAGAAAAACGCATCAAAAATACTCAATTTGATATTGAGCAGAAAAAAATTGCCATAGATACCTTACAAAAAGAATTAGAAGGTAGAGCCATAGATTTACAAAATAAGAAGTCAGAATTAGATACCATCGTGGCTGAAACGCAAAAAGAAGAAGACGAATTATTAAAAATTCGTTTGGCTGCAGTGAAAATTGCCGATGAAAGACTGGTTCACTCTTATGATAGAATTCGTAAAAGTGTAAAAAATGGTATTGGAGTGGCAACCATCGAGCGTGAAAGTTGCAGTGGTTGTTTTGCTGGTATTCCGCCACAAAGACAAAGTGATATCAAGCAAAGAAAAAAGATTATAGTTTGTGAAAATTGCGGTCGAGTGCTAACAGATGCCTTAATGGCAGAAGAGGTCGCCTCAGATTTTACAGTGTAAAAAAAATGCTGCCCCAGGGCAGCATTTTTTTTTAGATATTTTCCCAAAGATTAGGATTATATTTACTCAGTGAAAATGAATATTCGCTTTATGCTACGTGGCCTAAGTACCTTATTTCTTTGGTTTGTGCTATTCTCTGCACAGGTAAAGGCCATCGCTTTTGTTGAGTATACCTCTCATTTAAACGAATGCATGCATCATATGGCTGCATTAAGACTTAGACAAGCCAATTTGTGCTTGCAAAAGGAAGCAGCCCTTAAAACTTCGAATATAGCCCTTGATTATTTGAACCATTATCATTCTTTTTTTCAAATTATGGTGCAGTTCGATAGATCTATGCTACCTGCCTTTGAAAAACAAAATCAAGCAGTTTTAAAAAAAATTGAGCTACTTCCAGAGACAACGCCTTATAAATTATTTTATAAAGCTAGTGTACACCTTCAATCAGCTATCGTTAAAGGTGCTTTTAATGAGTATTTATCTGCCGCATGGGATTTTAGAAGTGCTTTTCAGGAGGTAAACCTAAATGAAAAAAAGTTTCCCAATTTTCTGAGTCATAAAAAGGAACTTGGTACTCTGATGGCCTTGCTGGGAAGCTTTCCGCCACAATATAATTGGATATTACAGGCAGTGGGATTAAAAGGGGATTTTAATGAAGGCTTAGAGGTTCTTAAAAATTATTTGCATCATTCTCATGCCGAACCCCTTATAGAAAAGCAACAAGCGAGCATTATTTATGCTTTAATACAGTTAAACTTTGGTAGGGATCGGCAAACAGCAATTAAATTTTATGAGCCCTATTCTAAAGATTATGCCAGCAATTTAATGCAATGTTTTGTGAGGTCTTACATTGAATTAAAAACAGGCGAAAATGATTTGGCATTAAAAACCCTTCGTGCAAAACCGCTTGGAGAGCAATATGAGCAAATTCCTTATTTAGATTTTATGATGGGAGATTTGCTTTTACATCGTTTAGATCAATCTGCTGCCATTTGGTATAAAAAGTATATTACCTTTAGTAAAACCAAACATTCTTTAAAAGAGGCTTATCAGAAGCTCTCTTGGCTGGCTTGGTTAACATCTGATACTTCTAAATTTGTGATTTATCATGATTTAATGCAGAAAAATAGCAAAGATGCTGGTTCAGAATTAAAATTGATAAATGCAGATCTTAGTCAAACAATTTACCCATCTCTTTTCCTATTGCAAGCAAGATTATTATTTGATGGCGGATACTATGAAAAGGCACTACAGAAAATGAAATCTATTCCATTACAATCTTTGGTGAGTAAGTATCAGTACATTGAATTTTATTACAGAACTGCCAGAATTTATCAAGAACTCAATAAGCCTTTAGAAGCAATTCAGTTTTATAAAAACTGCCTAGATCAAGGTAAAAATATTCATACTTATTTGTTGCCAAATGCTTGTTTGCAACTAGGTTTAATTTATGAAAAATTAAACTATAAAGCACTTGCCAAATACTACTATGAGCAGGTTTCAACCTATTCAGGTATTGATTACGAAAGTAGTTTGAAGCAGAAAGCAAAAACCAATATTTGGCGCCTAAATGAATAAAGGTAAACTTTAATTTTATCCGTACCAAAGAATCCTTACTTTTGTTGCTTCTTATGGAAAATAATCAGCATTTAAGTGAGCCTGAAAGAATTCGCAGGCAGAAATTAGTTGAGTTGAACCAACTTGGTATCAACGCATATCCACCAGAGCTCTTTGAAGTGAACGCCACTTCTGTTGAGATTAAAGAGATGTATCCATCTGATATGGATGCGCCTAAGTGGAAAGAAATTAGCATTGCAGGTAGAATCATGAGTGTTCGCGATATGGGTAAGGCAAATTTTGCTGTAATCCAAGACGATGCCGGAAGAATTCAAGTATACGTGCGCAGAGATGATATTTGCTTGGGCGAGGATAAAACTTTATATGATGTTGTCTTTAAAAAATTGCTCGATATTGGCGATATCATTGGAATAAAAGGGTATGTGTTTACCACAAAAACGGGTGAAACTTCTATTCATGCCAAATCTTTTACCATCTTAACTAAGGCCTTGCATCCACTTCCTATTGTAAAAGAAAAGGAAGGTGAAACCTTTGATGCAGTCACTGATCCGGAGTTTAGGTACCGCCAACGATATGCAGATTTAATTGTAAATCCGCATGTAAAAGATACCTTTTTAAAACGATCTCAAATGATTCGTTCTATCCGCGATTTTTTAAATGCGCATGGAGCTTTAGAAGTAGATACACCCGTGCTTCAAAATATTCCGGGTGGAGCTGCTGCTAAACCATTTATTACGCATCATAATGCCTTAGACGTTCCGTTCTATTTAAGAATTGCTAACGAGTTATATTTAAAGCGCTTAATTGTAGGTGGATTTGATTGGGTATATGAATTTAGTAGGAATTTTAGAAATGAGGGAATGGATAGAACCCATAACCCAGAATTTACCATTCTAGAGTTTTACGTAGCGTACAAAGATTATTATTGGATGATGGACTTTACCGAAAAAATGTTGGAAAAGGTTGCCATCGATTTACATGGAACTACCCAAGTACCAATGGGTGAAAATGTGCTACAGTTTAAAGCTCCATTCAAACGTATTTCTATATTTGATGCTATTTTGGAATATACCGGATTTGATGTAAGTAATATGGACGAAGCTGAACTGAGAGATGTATGTAAAAAATTACATATTGAGGTTTCTCCAAGTATCGGAAAAGGAAAACTGATTGATGAAATCTTTAGTGAAAAATGTGAGGGTAATTTTATTCAACCTACTTTTATTATTGATTACCCTGTAGAAATGAGTCCGCTTACTAAAAAACATCGCAGTAAAGAAGGTTTAGTAGAGCGATTTGAGTTAATGGTAAATGGAAAAGAAATTGCCAATGCCTATACCGAGTTAAACGACCCAATAGACCAGCGTGCTAGATTCGAAGAACAGGTTAAACTCATGGAAAGAGGGGACGATGAAGCCATGTTTATAGACCATGATTTCTTAAGAGCCCTAGAATATGGAATGCCGCCAACAGCTGGCATTGGCATTGGAATTGATCGTTTGTGTATGTTATTAACTAACCAAGTTTCTATTCAAGATGTCTTGTTTTTTCCTCAAATGAGGCCAGAAACAAATTCAAATTCTGATGCTACTGAATCTGAGATTCATTGAGCTAATATTGGCTCCAATTTAAATATTAATACCCTGTAATACAGCATTTTGTTAATTTCAAAGTTGCTGTGTTAGTTTAATTGGAAGATATGTATTTTTTTGCAGTAGATAGCATAACCAGTATATGGGTGTTGATCAATCAGAGCCTAAGAAAAACGCAAATATGAAAATGCTTAAAGAAACAATAAAATCTGTGGTGGTTGATGATGTAGACTTTATGAGGGCTACATTAAAGAAAGTACTTGCTGGATTTCCACATATTGAAATTGTTGGTGAGGCCTCAGATTACGAATCTGCTAGAAAGGTAATTAATGAAACCAAGCCAGATTTGGTTTTTTTAGATATCGATTTAAATGGATTAACTTCCATTGATTTATTAAATGAAATTGAATGCGAGCCAAAGATTATTTTTATTACCTCGCATCCAGATTTTGCAATTAAGGCTTTTGAGTTAAATGCGGTTGATTATATATTAAAACCAATAAGCAGTGAGCGCTTAAAAAAGGCTATTGATCGGGTAATTGATTTGAATGTGGAGCACGAGAAATCAAATCAGCTAGATGTTTATGATCATCACTCGGAAGACCGATTCAAACCAGATCAAATTATCCTATTAAACTTTGATAGTAAGCTATCCTTCATCAAAATTAAAGACATAAATTACATAGAGGCCTTTGGGAATTATACCAAAATATTTATGAACGATGGAAAGTTGAGTGTAACCTATAACTCTATTAAAAATTGGGATAACAGGCTGCCAGAAGATGTTTTTATTCAAATTCATCGCTCGAGCATCGTTAATCTTCTGAATGTTTCAAAAATAGAAAAATGGACCAATGATACGGGGCGTTTATTCTTAAAAGGCATAGAGAAACCTTTTGAAATTAGTAGAAGCTACTTTTTTCAAATTAAAAAGAAATACAAGGTTTAATTATTACTGAACCGCACTGTGGTAACGAGCTAAAATACCCAATGGCAATTGTATGCCGCTTCTAGCTTGTAAATACAATTCTCCGTTTTCTAATGAATGGCTTTGTTTAAAATTTTGCTTCACTAAATTCTGAACCAATAAGGCACTTAAGCCAAGTGAATAGACATTTAAAATGAGAAAATGTTCTTTAGGGTCGAGCAATAGGGCTATGTCTTTGAGTAATTCATTAATGCTATCTTCTAATTGCCAGCGTTCACCATTAGCACCAATGCCATAGGCTGGTGGATCCAAAATAATTCCTTGATAGATTTTTCCTCTTTTAACTTCTCTCTTTACAAATTTCATAGCATCTTCTACAACCCAACGGATATTATCTAGTTTAGATGCCTCCATATTTTCTTTACTCCAACTAATAACTTGCTTAACGGAGTCTACATGGGTAACGTCTGCACCAGCAGCTTTTGCTGCAATGCTGGCACCTCCTGTATAGGCGAATAGGTTTAAAAATTTGGGTTCAGACATGCCCTTTAATTTACTATAAATATAATCCCAATTAGCTGCTTGCTCTGGAAAAATTCCTACATGTTTAAAGGAGGTAAGCGATAAGTTAAATTTTAATTTATAATCTGCAGTTTGGTATGGCAAATGCCATTTGGTGGGCAATTTTTTTGGGTTTATCCATTCCCCATTATGACTGCCTTTTTGTTTAAATGTAATGTCTGTTCTTTTTTTCCATTCTATCTCATCCCATACTTTATCCCACAATGCTTGTGGTTCTGGTCTGCGGATTACAACCGAACCAAATCTTTCTAGTTTTTCAAAATTCCCACAATCTAATAACTCGTATTCTTCCCAATTTGCCGGTGTAAAGGTTTGCATGCTTAATTAGCTTTATAATTGGTTCGCAAGGTACTGTTTTTATGATTAATTGGCATTACTCTAGCACAAAGGTTTTACCTTCTATAGCTAGTTCTGTGTTAGGAAATTCCTTTTTTGCCTCATTTAAGAGCTCATCTAAATCATCATAGCGTGAAGAAAAATGACCAATGAGTAAATGATTAACCTTGGCCATTCTTGCTACCATTCCTGCTTGTTTAGCTGTGGTATGTTTTGTTTTTAAGGCCCGCTCCAATTTGTCGTGTAAAAAGGTTGCCTCATGATATAAATAATCAGAATCCTCAATAGACTTTATTACCCGCTCATCAAATAAGGTGTCTGAGCAATAAGAGTATGAAATAGGTTGGGTAGCTGCTAAGGTAATATCTTCGTTTCTATGGCAAATGCCATCTGGTCCTATATAATCTTTTCCCATTTTAATATCACTAAAATAGGTAAATGGAATTTTTAAACGTTGGCAGGCTTCCACGTTTAACTTTTTAAGCATGTACCTTTCCTCAAATTGGTAGCCAATGGTAGGTACCCGATGAAACAAGGGAAAAGACTTAACCCTGAAGTGTAAATTCTCTAAAATAATTTGCGTGGTGTTTGGATCTATTGGATGATAATGCAACGGGAAACTGAGTTCTGTCTCTGAATGTTTAAAGATTACATCTAATATCTCAAATAGCTCTTTGGGCCCATAAACATGAACGGGTTGTTCGTGTTTTACCAAATTCATGGAGAGCAATAAACCAGGTAATCCTAAAATATGATCGCCATGCACATGGCTAATAAAAATATGAGAAAGCTTAGATTTTTTAATTTTATAGCGTTGTAACTGCATTTGTGTGCCTTCGCCACAATCTACTAATAAATGGTGATCGCAAATATTAATATACTGCGAACTTGGATGCCTGCTCAAAGTAGGGGAGGCCGAGCTATTGCCTAATATGGTTACTTCAAATGCCATTAATTTTAATCGTCGTTATCGTTTAAAAATTGCTTTTCTAATTGGTCCATGAAAATATATTCAACGGCTTCGCTTTGGCTTGGCACAATAATAAGATCTTGTTCACTCATTGCTTGATGAATAGTTGGATTTTCATTCTTAAATAGCACAAGCCCCAACTGCTCTTGCATATAGGCGCCAAAATCTTGAAGCAGTGTGAAGGAGTTATTTTCAATATGGCTCACTTCACTTATATCCATGATAAAATAGGATATATGCTCTTGCGATAAGGCTTCTTTAGCTTTTTCTACCAATGCCACTGCTAATGGTAGGTGTAATACATTTTCTGTTGTACCTATTTGGGTATAATGTTCGGTTTTTTCGATGGAAAGATTCATATTTGTTCAGACTCGAATTCGAATATATAAAAAATGAATAAGAAAATTGCTTTTATTACCGGAGCTACTGCCGGCATAGGGGAGGCCACCGCCTATTTACTTGCTAAAAATGGTTACCAGTTAGTATTATGTGGCAGAAGAGAAGATCGTTTAAAAGCACTCCAGGCTAAGTTGCACGAGGAGTTTGCAACACCATCTCATATTGCTTGTTTTGATATCAGAGATAAAGCATCGGTTCAGATGGCAATAGAAAATTTGCCACAAGATTTTAAACAGATAGATGTATTGGTAAATAACGCTGGCTTGGCCAGCGGATTAGCAACCATAGATAAAGGAAATTTAGATGATTGGGAAACCATGATAGATACTAATTTAAAGGGATTATTATATGTAAGCAGACAAATTATTCCTGGAATGGTTGAACGCAAATCTGGTTATATCATTAATATAAGTAGCATTGCTGGTAAGGAAGTTTATGCTAATGGTAATGTATATTGTTCCACTAAATTTGCTGTAGATGCTTTAAATAAAGCCATGCGTATAGAGCTTTCAGCCCACCCAATTCGGGTTACTGGAATATATCCGGGTGCTGTAGAAACTGAGTTTTCTATTGTACGTTTTCACGGGGATGAGGCGCGTGCAAAAGCAGTATACCAGGGATTTGATAGCCTACTTGCCAGCGATATTGCAGATGCTATTTATTATGTAATTAGCACCCCAATACATGTGAATATCAATGAGTTGGTAATTATGCCAACTGCTCAGCCTGTGCCGGGCATTATTCATAGAAAGGATAGTTAATTGGTATGGGTGGAGTTTTCCATGAGATAGGCTTTGATAAACTCATCTAAACCTCCATCCATTACTTTTTGTACATCGGATGTTTCTACTTGGGTGCGTAAATCTTTTACTAATTTGTAAGGATGGAAAACATAGTTTCTAATCTGGCTTCCCCATTCTATTTTCTTTTTTCCTGCTTCAATGAGAGATTTGGCTTCATTCTGTTTGCGCAATTCTAGTTCATATAACTGCGAGCGTAACATTTGTAGCGCACGTTCTTTGTTGGCACTCTGACTGCGTTCTACCTGACAAACTATTACAATTCCGGTGGGTTTATGGGTAAGCTGTACTTTGGTTTCTACCTTATTTACATTCTGGCCGCCAGCTCCACCTGAGCGAGAGGTTTGAAACTCAATATCGGCATCTTTGATATCTATTTCTATGCTATCATCTACTACTGGGTAAACATATACAGAAGCAAATGATGTATGCCTGCGTGCATTACTATCAAAAGGTGAAATTCTAACCAATCTATGAACGCCGTTTTCTCCTTTTAAAAATCCATAGGCAAAATCGCCACTTACTTCAATGGCACATGATTTTATACCTGCACCATCGCCTGCTTGCTCATCTACCACTGCAGCTTTTAAACCTTGTTTATCTGCATACATGATATACATACGCATCAGCATCTCTGCCCAATCTTGGCTTTCGGTTCCACCAGCACCCGAATTAATATTGATGATACAATTCATCTGGTCTTCTTCGGCACTGAGCATGTTTTTAAACTCAAGTGCTTCCACCGTGTTGCGGGTTTCTTGGTAAGCAGCCTCTACCTCTTCTTCGGTACCTTCGCCGGCTTGGTAAAATTCAAATAAAATGGCTAAATCATCTACTACAGATTTGCAATGGGCATGGGCATCTGTCCACATTTTTTTGATACGGGTTGCCTTCACCAATCGTTCCGCTTCTTTGGGATTATCCCAAAAGCCCGGTTGTAAAGTGCGGGCTTCTTCTTCTCTTATATCGAGTAATTTAGTCTCGACGTCAAAGATACCTCCTCAGGTCTTCTACCCTTATGGTTAAATTCTTTAATTGTTCGCTTGTCATGAGCTTAATTATAAAACAAAGGCAGCTTAATTTTAAGCTGCCTTTGTTGGTTGAATTAGGCGCTAGCCATAGAGTTTTTAAAACGTTTACGCTCGTTTTCATCCAAATGAATTTTACGTAAACGCAAAGATTGTGGCGTAATTTCTACCAGCTCGTCTGCCTGAATATACTCCATACATTCTTCTAATGAGAAGTTGATTTTTGGAGCAATTCTGGTTTTATCATCCGAACCAGATGCACGCATATTGGTTAATTTCTTTTCTTTAGTAATATTTACAACCAGGTCATCTTGTCTATTGGTTTCGCCAATAATCTGACCCATGTATATATTTTCGCCAGACTCTACAAAGAAGCTTCCTCTGTCTTGTAATTTATCAATTGAATAGGCAATGGCTTTTCCTTGCTCTCCAGAAATCATTACTCCAACCCCACGATTAGGAATAGGACCTTTCCATGGCTCAAATGCTTTGAACCTGTGCGCCATAATTGCCTCACCTGCCGTTGCAGTTAAAAGGTTATTACGTAATCCAATAATACCACGCGATGGAATTTCAAATTCTAAATGGATTAAATCACCTTTAGGTTCCATGATGAGCATATCGCCTTTTCTTTGGCTTACATACTCAATTACTTTTCCTGAATATTCTTCTGGTACATTTACCGTAAGTATTTCTATAGGCTCGCATTTTTGTCCGTCTATTTCTTTGATGATAACCTGAGGCTGACCAACCTGTAGTTCATATCCCTCGCGGCGCATGGTTTCAATTAGAACGGATAAATGAAGAATACCTCTACCAAAAACCAAATAAGAATCTGCGGCATCTGTTTCTTCAACGCGCAATGCTAGGTTTTTCTCTAACTCTTTAAACAAACGATCGCGTAAGTGACGAGAAGTAACAAATTTACCTTCTTTACCAAAGAATGGAGAGTTGTTAATACAAAACAACATATTCATGGTTGGCTCATCAATTTTAATCGGAACCAAGCCTTCAGGGTTTTCAAAATCTGCGATGGTATCACCAATTTCAAAACCATCTATACCCATAACCGCACAAATATCGCCTCCAAAGGCTTCTTCTACTTTTAACTTACCTAAACCTTCAAACGTATAAAGTTCTTTAATTCTAGATTTTTGAATTGAACCATCACGTTTTACAATACTAACCGGTTGGTTTACCTTAATGCTTCCACGTAAAATTCTTCCAATGGCAATCCTTCCAGTAAAAGAAGAATAATCTAAAGAAGTAATCTGCATTTGCAAAGTGCCTTCTTCTACTTTTGGAGCAGGAATTTGCTCAATAATATCTTCTAATAATGCGGTAAAATCTGTGGTTGGGTTTTTCCAATCTCTGCCCATCCAACCCATTTTAGAGCTTCCATACATGGTATGAAAATCTAATTGTTCTTCAGTGGCTTCCAGGTTAAAAAACAAATCAAATACGGCATCATGAACCTCATCTGGTCTACAGTTTGGTTTATCAACCTTGTTTATAACCACAATAGGTTTTTTCCCTAAGGCCAAGGCTTTTTGCAATACAAAGCGAGTTTGTGGCATTGGTCCTTCAAAAGCATCTACCAATAATAACACCCCATCTGCCATGTTTAATACACGCTCAACCTCTCCACCAAAGTCACTGTGACCAGGAGTATCAATGATATTGATTTTAGTGCCTTTGTAATTTACCGAAATGTTCTTAGCTAAAATAGTGATTCCACGTTCGCGCTCTAAATCATTATTGTCGAGAATCAAATCTCCTTTTTCTTGGTTCTCGCGGAAAAGCTGTGTTTGGTGAATGATTTTGTCTACCAAGGTAGTTTTTCCATGATCTACGTGAGCGATAATCGCTATGTTTCTGATATTCTGCATTTTAATCTTAAAAGGGCTGCAAATATACGGCATTGCAGCGTAAATTTAACATTAAATTTTCTGAATGCCATCTAAAAAATGGCTATTTTTGCCAATATAAATAATTGTAACATGAAAAATATCGTTTTAATCGCATGGTGTTTATGTGGCATGTTTCTAAACAAAGAAGCATTTGCGCAAAAATCAAAAACAGAAAAGGTTACATTTAAAGTTTCTGGCAACTGCACCCAATGCAAAGAGCGCATTGAATTAGCTTGCGATCAAAAGGGGATTAAAATGGCCGAGTGGAACATAGATACTAAAGTGATGACAGTAGTGTATAATCCCGCGAAAGTTTCTTTAGAGAAAATTCATGAATACATTGCAGCCGTTGGGCATGATACCGAGCTTAAAAAGGCAGAGGATAAAGTATACAAAGAGTTGCCGGGCTGTTGTTTATTTAGGGAAAATCCAAATACCCACCACGATTAATGCGTAGATTTGGGATTATAGTTTGGGTTTTATTTTGTTGCATGAATGCTTGGTCGCAACCAGCAACACTTAAAGGTGTGGTAGTAGAATCTAATGCCAAAGGTGAAATTGAACCTATTGCAGGTGCTTTGGTGTATTGGTTGGGTCAAACCAAACCCGCTGTAACAGACAGTTTAGGTGTTTTTTATATTCCCATTGTGCCCAATAAAAATAGTTTGGTGGTGCAGGCAATGGGCTTTAAAACGGATACTATCCTGGTTAATAACAAAAACACCTTACGGGTGATGATGATTAGCAAACGAAACTTTGAAGATGCCATTGTAAGCTATGAGCGCAAGTCGACCGAAGTATCTTTTATTGACCCTTGGAAGGTAACCATTATGAACGAGAAGGAGCTGTTTAAAGCGGCTTGTTGCAACCTTTCAGAGAGTTTTGAAACCAACCCAAGCGTAGATGTTGCCTTTAATGATGCACTGACGGGTTCTAAGCAAATTCAGATGTTGGGCTTGGCTGGTCAATACACGCAAATGAGTATCGAGCAATTACCAGGCATTAGAGGAATTGCCACACATTATGGTCTAAATTATATTCCTGGAACTTGGATAAATGCCATACAAGTTAGCAAAGGAATGGGTTCAGTGGTAAATGGATTTGAAAGCATATCCGGACAAATAAACATAGAGTTACATAAGCCAACCACTGCAGAAAAAATATACTTCAATGCCTATGGAAGTCAGGGAGGCCGCTACGAAGCCAATTTGGTATTGGCACAACAACCTACCAAGCGTTTTTCACATGCTTTGTTTTTGCATGCTAGCACCTATAACCTGCGCATGGACCAAAACAAAGATGGATATTTAGACAATCCAATTGGCGAGCAAGTAAATGCACTATACCGCTTATTGTATGATACCAAAACAGGTTTTGTATTGAACGCAAGCTTGCAATATGTAAAAGATAAAAAGCTAGGTGGGCAAACCAACTTTGAAGAGCGCTTCCAAAGAGATTCTGTTAAAAATGTATACGGTACCATGGTAGATGCCGAGCGCCTCAATGCTGCCCTAAAATTAGGTTACTTGTTCGCTGGGAATAAGTTCAGAAGCATTGGATTGCAACTCAATGCCAATCAACAAACGTTTCATAATTTTTTTGGATACAATACCTACCATGGCAGCCAAAAAAGTACCTATGCTAATTTAATTTTTCAAGATATAATTGGCAATTCTAACCACAAATATCGAGTGGGCCTGAGTAACCAAACTGATCATTTAACAGAACACTTGCTGAACCAAACCCATTATCATTTTAATAGAAACGAGATAGTAAGCGGTGCTTTTGCAGAATATACCTACACTTATTTGACTAGCTTTACTGCAGTATTAGGTTCAAGAATAGATTACCACAATCTGTTTGGTTGGCAATATGTGCCAAGGCTTCATTTAAGGTATGCACCCTTGGCAAGCACTGTTATAAGGGCTTCTGCTGGTAAAGCATGGCGCACGGCAAACTTGATTAGTGAAAATATGGGTTCTTTAATAAGTAATAGAACTTGGATTTTTAGACCTGCCATTAATACCGCATCTGCTTATGGCTTTGCGCCAGAAGAGGCATATAATTTCGGTCTGAACCTAAGCCATGAGTTTAAGTTAAATTACAGAAATGGAAGCATTGGGCTCGATTATTATTATACTCTTTTTACCAATCAAGTAGTGGCAGACAGAGATTTGAATGCGCAGCAAATGGTGTTTTATGCCCTTAATGGGCAATCGGATAGTAGGAGTTTTCAGGTGCAATTAGATTACCAACCTTTACGTAGGTTTGATCTACGATTTGCCTACCGTTGGTACGATGTGATAACCCAATATGAACAAGCCTTAAGAAGTGTTCCTATGATTGCCAAACACAGGTGGTTTTTGAACTTGGCCTACACTACCAAAACCAAATGGAACTTTGATATAACCAGCAATTGGACCGGGCAAAAACGTTTGCCCATTACAAGCGCTAATCCAACAGAATTGCGGTTAAATGATTATTCTAACACTTTTTGGTTATGGAACGCGCAAGTTACTAAATCATTTAAAAAGTATTTGAGTGTATATGTGGGTGTAGAGAATATCTTCAATTTTCAGCAACCCAATGCCATTTTAGATGGCCCAAACCCTTTTGGTAATTATTTTGATGCCAGCTTCATTTGGGGGCCAATCTTTGGGAGAATGAGCTACCTTGGTTTGCGCTTAAAAATTTAGGTTCAGACCGCTTAGTTTTTAACCAACACCAATAAAGGTATGTGGCTATGAATGGCCATTTTCTTGCTTAAGCTGCTATGAAATAAGCGATCGAAAAAGCTTCTATTATGTTTGGCCATTACCAATAAATCTACCTGTTTATCTTCTATATATTGATTGATACTTTTTACTATATCTCCTTTTTCTAAATCTATAAAAGACATATTCGGGTAGGAGAACTGCGCCTTATTTTTCTTAAAGAAATTGTTTTCAGCATTAAAATATCTATCTGATTCAGATTTAACATGAACAATATCCAGTGGGCAATCATACTGTTCTGCAAAGTAGATAAGGCGCATTACAGCCGGAAATTCTGGTTCATTGTAATCTGTTGCATAAACAATGCGTGTGAGGTCTTTGTATGTTGTATTTTTTGGTATTACCATAACAGGCACCTTCGTTTTAGCAACCACTGAAGCGGCATTGCTGCCAAATAAAATTTCGGCTGCACCGCTCGCACCTGTTGTTCCTAATAGGATCAGATCGGCTTCATTTTTTGTAGCATAATCACAAATTTCATCTGCTACAAATCCATAGGTGCTTTCGGTCAAATAAGGTACTCCCGCATTTTTTAAATACTGCTCTTCAAGTTTTAAAAACTGTTCATGGGTATGGTCTTCAATTTCTTTCACAAACATCTGATAGGTTTCTGCAGGCATGGTAGCATCTACCATAGCAACCTGATTAATGTGTATAACATGAACAGTGGCATTAATTTTTTTTGCAAATGACAATCCATATTGCAAGGCTTGGGTAGCTG
>CANHDN010000055.1 GCA_947459415.1 Bacteroidota bacterium | reverse complement strand
GATGGAAAAATGTTTCTTCTGTATTTTACGTTAAAAATGCTGAAGCCTTAAACAAAAAACATATTCTCTTGGTTGATGATGTAATAACCACCGGCGCAACCATAGAAAGTTGTGGCTTGGAGATTATAAAAAATGCCAATTGTACGCTGAGTATTGCGAGTATAGCTTTTGCGGCGTAACTTTGACCTCCTAAAAAGCTATGGAACATATACCCACCTAGTAAAAATGAAGAAACTACTAATTGTACTTACACTGTTAGGCTTCGGGTTAAACCAAAGTTTTGGGCAATTTCAAGGCGGATTGCCCACCAGTAATTTTGCCGGCGTTATGGGAATAACCGTAAACCCTGCCAATACAAATTTTTTGAATAATGGAACAGACTTTATGTTGTTTTCATTTTCTGGCAGTATGTTAAACAATGGCTTTTATTTGAACCCGAAACCAATCCCATCTTTATTATCTCCGGATGTATTTAAATCTTTGTCAGGCAAATCTGAAACCGGAGAAAAATTAAGCATGAACGAGGCACTCGACCGAACCTTCAATACTCAATTAAGCCTAAAAGATAGAAACTATATTTTTGCAGATGCTACTATCTACGGACCTTCAGCATTGATAAACTATAAAAATCATTCTTTTGGTGTAACTACTGCCTTCAAATCTGCCTCGGGTTCTGTAAATTTAACCCCTGAATTATCTATTTTCTTATTAAAAGGTGGTACAACTGGCGATCTTCTTAATAAAACTTTTGATTGGAATAGAGCTGCATCTAGCACCATGGTGTACACTGATTTTGCATTTAATTATTCATATGAGATCATTAACACCTACAAATCTAAACATAGAATTGGTATCAGTGCCCATTATTTAAATGGCATCAACTCAATAAGCATAACTGACATGGGCGGTACAACCTGGTCGTTTATTGGTGATTCAACAATTTTAATGACAGATGGAAATTTGCGATATAATTATGCGGCAACCAAATCTGGCAAAGTAGCAGAATTAATGGAAGCAAGAGGTAGAGGTTTTGCTTTTGATATAGGTTATACTTACATGAGAAAAAAGAAATCTAGGCCTACCATGATGACTATTTGTCCAAATATTAGATTTGGTGGTAGAGTAAGAGAATACCAAGAGTATAAATGGAAATTGGGAGTAGCCATTATGGATATTGGTAAAATTGATTTTAATAATCAAAGTATTGCAACCAGATACGAAAATGCCAATGGACCTACCAAAAATTTAGAGTTAGAGCTCTACAAAGGTATTTTTGCTTTAGACAGAAGATTACAATTTGATTATTCTGGAAACCCTGGTATCAAATATGATTTAGGTGATTCCTATACCCATTATACCGCCACACGCTTCCAATTTCAATTTGATTATAATTATAAGAAAAATCTATATTTTAATTTTTCGGGCTCTCAAAGAATTCCTATTCCTAATGCGGTTAGCATGATTGCACCCAATATTTTAAGTTTTACCACTCGTTATGAAAAACTAAAATATGAATGGGGCGTGCCAGTCAGTTTAATTGAATACCAATATCCAATCATGGGCTTCTATTTCAGGTATGGTCCGTTTTATCTTGGCACCAATCACCTACTAGAAATGGTTGGGGTAAGAAATATTCGCGGAGCCGATCTCTTTTTCGGACTTAAGTTTAATTTCTCCAACTTTAAAGGAGTTTAATACTAATAAAAGAAAAGGGCTTGATCATTTAAAATAATCAAGCCCTTTTCTTTTATCATCTGTTCAATAAACTATTTCAAAAAGTCTGTAATTTCTTTACTCAATGGATCTACGCCAGAACCATAATATTTTACCCAATTCCCATTTGGGTCGACCAATATTTTATTAAAATTCCATTTTATACTTACATCTTCTTTTCCATTCAAACTCTTTTGAGTTAACCAAGCATATACCGGATGTTTGGCATCTCCTTTTACATCAATTTTCTGGGTAAGTGGGAACTTAACACCATAATTCTTTTTGCAAAAAGTTTGAATTTCTTCGGCGGTGCCGGGCTCTTGCCCCATAAACTGATTACATGGAAAGCCAATTACTACCAATTTCTCTTTAAAAGCTTCAGAAAGTTGTTGCAAAGCTGCATATTGTTTGGTGTAGCCACATTCACTTGCAACATTTACACATAAAATATATTTGCCTTTAAAATCTTTCATGTTAATGTTAGACTTCCCATCTATCGAAGGAATACTTAACTCATGAAATGAAGTGGCATTATAAATTTCTTTAGCTTTACTAGACTTAAATTTAGTTTCAGAAAAACTATAAATGAGTATGCCTGCAAATGCTAATCCTAAAATAGTATAAAAGTATTTTTTCATGTTAAATATTGTAAATGCGGATGTAATTAAATAAATGTAGAGACAAGTATCAAGTATTTTTGAGACTTAAAGTGCCAAGATGTGATTACGAACCTCTTCCATTTGCCATTGAGGTGTTGAAGTGGCTCCACAAATTCCAATTGTATCGTTTTCTGCAAACCATTCCAATTTTATTTCATCTTTACTACTCACAAAGTAAGTATTTGGATTATTATCCTTACAAACATCAAATAGCACCTTTCCATTAGAAGATTTTAAACCGGCAACAAATACGATTTTATTAAAACGCACAGCGAAATCACGCAGTTGGATATCGCGGTTACTTACTTGCCTGCAGAGTGTGTCATTAAAATTTACTTCTATGCCCTGTGACTCTAATTTTTCTTTCAGTGCATATAAATTTTTAGTTCGTTTTGTAGTTTGGCTATATAACTGAATTTTTTTGGGCAAATCATGTTGTTCTAATTCGTCAAAGGTTTCCACTACAATAGCCTCACCATTCGTTTGACCAACTAATCCTTTCACTTCTGCATGCCCATGCTTACCGTAAATTAATATTTTCTCATCCTTATTAAATGCTTCCCTAACTCTATGCTGCAATTTAAGCACTACTGGACAACTGGCATCAACCAATTCTATCTGATTTTCTAGGGCTTTTTTATACGTTTCTGGAGGCTCTCCATGAGCACGAATTAATACTTTGGCCTTCGATAAGGTGTTAAATTTTTCATGATCTATGATTTCAAGGCCTTTCTTTTTGAGCCTTTCTACCTCTTCATCATTGTGCACAATATCACCTAAACAATATAGATGGCCTTCTTCATTTAAAATATCTTCTGCCATTTGAATGGCAAAAACCACCCCAAAGCAAAATCCCGAATTATCGTCTATTTCTACACTTAGATTCATGTCTCAAAGATAAAGCTTATTTACATTATCTATATGATGTAACCAAAAATGAGTTAAAATGTTTGTTTACTTCATTTTATCTATTTTTGGTTCGAGCAAAACAATGAGACCATTAAAAGGTTAACTTATACATGATTGAGGAAAATAATTTAGTAAACGAAGACGGAAGCTATATTGGACCAGCCAACCTATCTCCTATTCCATTAAGCGTTGGTTCGCCCATCATTAAGGCAGAAGATAAAGGTAAATTAAGAGCAAATGCCGTAGAGGCCATGCACCACTATGCCAACCAAGAAATGGCTTTATTAAAAAAACAAGCCGACTTAATTATGGAACAGGTGAGAGAAATTGAAAATCGCCTGAAGGTTTCAGAAAATATTTATACCTCAGACATGCGCTTTCAACCAGTAATTGGTCAAGTGTATCATTTATATGAAAAAGACGATCATTTTAAACTTTCCATTATTGGTCCAACTGAATGGGGAAGAAGCAAAACTGTTGGAAACTACGTAGCTTCTGTAAAACTACTCGGAGACCACAGCTGGGATATTATTAATAAAGCTTAAAAGTAATTTTATTTAATCTCAGAGACTTCAAAACGAGGTGAACCTTTTACGCCTTGTTTGCTATAAAAATCTAAAAACCTGAGTTTATAAAATCTTGGCTGAGGATCTGTTGTTTTGAAAATATAATTTACATACTTCCTCGTTAAGTACCTGCCCAATCCAAAATCATAAATTTTCCATTCAAAACCCATTGCATCCCTCCTATTCTCAAATGAAAGGTTTGGAATATCTTTAGCACTAATATTCTCAAAGGTTAAGGAACTATCTGTAGCAACAGAAACCAATTTAGGATTAATGTGAATACCAGTAACAATATACAATAATGGAGGATTATACTCATAGTATATCCAACGAGTTGGTAAAAAACAAAAGTGCCAATCATTTTGATTAGGTTCAAAATCAATTGGCTTCATAGACTCAAAATTATAATAAATATGATTTTTCCCAGTAACTCTATAAATAGGCACAGTTCTAAGCAATTCACCAGCCATATCTGCCACCTCCAACATGAAAGTATCTGACTGAAGTAATTTAATTTTAAACTGAAAATACCTTTTTCCACCTGCTGCTGCTGCTATTCCTCGATCTATCACGTAAACTGTATTTTGATTGAGGTTCCAATTTTTTATCAAAATTGAATCTCCACCCGAAGCTGCATCCCAGGCAAATTTCACCTCACGTGCTTTTAAATCCTTTACAAAATCTGAAGTTGCTAATTTCCCAATTAGAACACCCTTTCCGCCATTCATGAGTATACGGTATGAATTAGGATTACAATCAAAAGCAAGGTCCCAACTATTAATGTTTACAGTTGCTTTTACAAAACTACTATCTCTAAAATTAATAAAAGTCTGCTGCTCATAATTATCGCCCAAATCTACCTGCAACATGCGAGGGGCGTCTATTGGCCTTGGTGGCAATGAATAAGGTGTTTCAGGCTTTTCACAAGCAGAAAAAATGAAAACAAATAATAAAGAAACTAATAAATATCTCATGGTTAAGTTCTTTAATCTTATTAAAAAAAGTTGTATTTTATACCTATGAATCCGCTTCTACCCATGCCTGCCGCAGCATTTCCATTGCCAGAAGCATGCGGACCACTGCTTAAATTGGCATTCACATTGATTACATTCAACAGATTTTTAATTCCGCCTGTTAGGGTTAAACGCTGATTTAAGTATGATTTATTTACTGTAAAATCCATTAAAGCAAATGGATCAATGTAGTTTAGCGAAACATCGTTTTGCATAAAGTTATATTGGTAAATTTGAATTCTGCCATTTATTTTACAGAAATAGTTTAAGCTTAAGTTATATTTTTTTATGAATATACTGGTGTTTAAACGCCATTCATGCGCATAAAAAAATAATGTACTGGGTTCGTACCGCGCTATTTCATTTTTTCTGCCAGTGATAGAATACCCAAGCGATACCTGAAATGGTTCTGTTTTATATTCTACATTCAAAGCCGTTCCATAGCTGGTAAAATTATTAATATTTACGTATTGAAAAAAAGCATCATTACCATTTCCAACCCGAGCTAAATCAATCATGTTTTGTATGTGATTATAGAAAAAAATTGGTTCGAACCGAAATATTTTGCTTGTCCATTTTTGCGCATACGACAAGCCAATTTGATAGTTATCTGAGGTTTCTGCCGTTAATTGTTCATTCCCTCTAATATTATGTGCTGCATCAACAAACTGCAAATGCAATTCTTTTAAGCTAGGAGCCCTAAACCCTCTGGCATAAGACCCTCTTAGAATGATTGATTCGCGAATATCATATTTAAAGTTAATGCTCGGTACAATGGGCGCATCATATTTAGTATGATAAATAATACGTAAGGCCGGACGAAGTAAAAAATGCTTGAAAGGCTTCCATTCTGCACTGGTAAACAGATTGTAATCGCCCATGTTTACGGCATTATCAGTAACGCGAGACCCAAAAAAGAACTCATGATTCAATTCGTAACCGAGTTGATACCCTAGCTTTTGCGAAAATGCCACATTTGCATAAGTACCTCTACTCATTAATTGATGAAACCAATTGGTATCGTGTTCATATGGCGCAGCTACTAATTGCTCACTTAAGTTAGTGAGATCTTTTATATAGGTATTGAACCTACGCATGTAACCATTATATGAACCTACTAAATTTATATTCCTTTTGCCATTATGTTTTTTTTCATAAAAAAAGCTACTACTAAAACGAGTTGTTTGGTAATGCCTATCTAGCGCCACTGCCTGCGTCCAATCTATATTTGGCACCCCTCTATCTATAATATCTTCATTAAAATATTGATTGGTCCACCTAAATAAACCACGATCTAGGAAACGCGTGTAGCTCGCGTCTAAATTATATTGTGTGCGTGGTTTCCACAGTTTATTTCTACTGTTAGGTATTTGACTAAAACCAGCAAAAAAATTCCTGTTAGCATTTACCAAAAGACTGTTTTTAGCATTTGCTTTACCAAGGGAAATGTCTGTATTGTATTGACCCAAACTTTCAGCGTAAAGTCCAACACGAGCTGTTCTAGTATTTGCCGATTGCTTTTTAGTGATGATATTAATAACCCCTCCCAACGCATCTGTACCAAAATTGACACTCATTGGGCCCTCTACCAATTCTATACGCGCAACATTTTGCAAGTTAATTTGCGATAAATCTATACTCCCATTTTCTCTCCCAACTACGGGAACGCCGTCTATTAAAATCTTAATATTATTCCCCCCAACGCCTTGCAATTGAATGCTGCTTCCTAAAATTGGATCTTGAAGAATGCGCACATTCAGCTCGTTTGCCAATACTTGTTGCAAAGTAAATGCACCCTGCAATTCAATTCGCTTGGCATCAATCACCTTTACCTTTAAAACAGATTTGCTTAGGCTATTAGCCTCATATTGACCTGTAACGATCATTTCTTCTAAATTTTGCAGGGAATCTAGTTTTTGTGCAGATAGACTTACATGACTGAATACCCAAAACAACAAAAGGCTTAATTTGGACAAGCGAAAAGGGTTTACATACAGATTTGATAAATGCACAAATAGATTAGATAATCTGCAAAGAAAACTCAATCCATTCAGTTTACCCTCTGATAAAAATCACTTAAAATCAATGTGACAATTTTTTGACATGGCAACTGAGAAATAGCAAATTGTTACAAAAATTTGTCGGATAAAGCATTTTGCCTACTTTTGCCGAGCAAAATCTATCTATGCAAATATCATTACTAAAATCAAAAATACACCGAGTTAAAGTAACTCAAACCGAATTGCATTATGTAGGCAGCATTACCATTGATGAAGATTTAATGGATGCAGCTAATATGATTGAAAATGAAAAAGTTCAAGTGGTTAACATTAATAATGGAGAGCGCCTAGAAACTTATGTAATAAAAGGTGAGCGTGGAAGCGGCATGATTTGCTTGAACGGACCTGCTGCCCGCAAAGCTGCCACCGGAGACTCTGTTATTATTATCTCCTATTGCATCATGGATTTTGAAGAAGCTAAAAAATATACGCCCATTGCTATTTACCCAGATCACAACAATAAACTAACACATTAATCATTGTGAAAAAACTTATCCAATTCGGGCTCATACTCTCCATTGGAGGTTTTTTTCTCTATTATGTTTTTAAAGATATACAATGGGCAGAATTGCTCGAGAAAATGCAAAAAGCGAATTATTATTGGCTGAGCATAGGTATATCCATTTCATTACTTAGTCATTGGATAAGGGCCTATCGTGCCACGCTTTTATATGACGCCATGCAGTATAAGATAAGTACCAAGAATAGCTTTTATGCGGTACTTATTGGCTACATGATGAATTATATTATTCCAAGAGCTGGTGAGGTGTCTCGATGCGCAGCACTCAGAAAAACCAACCATATGCCTGTAGAAAAATCTTTGGGCTCTGTTGTAACAGAACGCATTGTAGATATGGCACTGCTCCTCCTTATTTTAGGTGCTATTTTTTTACTTAAGCTCGATTTACTTACAGCCTTTATTAATGAAACCCTAGCAAATAATTCAAAAGCTGTATCAAACAATTCATATCATTGGAAATACCTTGTTTTAATTGGAATTGGCTTGACTACAATTTTCTTATTTGTGATCAGAAAAAGACTCTTTAAAAGCAAAATATACATTAAAATTTTTGAGCTAATACAAGGTTTTGGAGATGGGTTAATGAGCATCAAACACGTTAAAAAACCCTTCTTATTTGTAATTCTTTCGGTACTTATTTGGGTAGGCTATATTTTAATGATGTATTTCTGCCTATTTGCCTTAGAATCAACTTCAAATTTAACTTTTACAGATTGTTTAGTAGTTTTTGCCATAGGTACCATCGGAGTTGTGTTGCCAGCACCTGGAGCAGGCGCTGGAACTTATCATTTTTTTGTGATGCAATCGCTCTTACTTTTTGGAGTTCCTAAAGAAGATGGTATTGCTTATGCAACCCTAGTGCATGGCTTACAAATGATTATTTTATTACTGATTGGCTCCGCTGCTTCTTTATTGGTAATGAGCAAACAAAAAGAAATATCAAATGAGCAAGCATAGTTTAGTTCTGAACAAAATATTTGAAAACCAACAAGCTTTACAAATACAATTGGAGCAATGGCAGAAGCAATCTCAGAAAATTGTGTTTACCAACGGTTGCTTTGATATTTTACACCTTGGACATGTAGATTACTTGGCAAAAGCAGCAGATTTAGGTGATAAATTAATTGTAGGTGTAAATACAGATCGTTCTGTTAATGCACTAAAAGGATCACACAGACCCATTCAAGACCAAGCATCTAGGCTCCGCATTTTAGCTTCGCTGAGTTTTGTAGATGCCGTCATTTTATTCGACGAAGCTACCCCTTATGAATTAATCAAATTGGTTCGGCCAGATGTGTTAGTTAAAGGAAGTGACTACCAGCCACAAGACATAGTTGGCTTCGATATTGTTAGTGCTAAAGGTGGAGAAATCAAGACATTAGATTTTATTCCGGGCTATTCTACCAGCAGCATTGAGGCAAAAATTAAAACCAACTAAGTAAAATCATTATTAGTAGATTGGAAAATCTATAGGCAAGTAATATATTCGCCGCACTAAATCACAGAATATGGACTTTGAATTTACAGAAGAGCATTTAAATGTTCAGCAAGCAGCAAGAGATTTTGCGCAAACCGAACTTTTACCCGGTGTTATTGAAAGAGATAACGAACAAAAATTTCCTGCCGAGCAAATAAAAAAATTAGGCGAGTTAGGCTTCATGGGTATCATGGTTGACCCTAAATATGGCGGTTCTGGGATGGATACTATTTCCTATGTTTTGGCCATGGAAGAAATTTCTAAAATAGACGCATCTGCTTCTGTGGTAGTTTCAGTTAATAATTCTTTGGTTTGCTGGGGCTTAGAAACATATGGAACAGAAGAGCAAAAACAAAAATATTTAGTGCCTATGGCAAGCGGTCAGGTTCATGGGGCATTTTTACTTTCTGAGCCAGAAGCTGGCAGTGATGCTACCTCTCAAAGAACAACTGCTTCAGATGAAGGGGATCATTATTTGTTAAATGGTACAAAAAATTGGATCACCAATGGTAATTCTGCTACGTATTATTTGGTTATTGCACAAACAGATGTAGAAAAAGGTCATAAAGGTATTAATGCTTTTATTGTTGAAAAAAATTGGGCTGGCGTAACTGTTGGTAAAAAAGAAGACAAAATGGGTATACGCGGGAGCGATACACATTCTATCATGTTCCAAGATGTAAAAGTTCCAAAAGAAAATAGAATTGGCGAAGATGGATTTGGTTTCAAGTTTGCCATGAAAGTATTAGCTGGCGGAAGAATTGGAATTGCCGCACAAGCATTGGGTATAGCAAGTGGCGCATATGAATTAGCGTTGAAGTATTCTAAAGAACGCAAAGCATTTGGTAAAGAAATTATGCATCACCAAGCCATTCAATTTAAATTGGCCGATATGGCCACTCAAATTGAAGCTGCTCGTTTATTGGTGTTAAAAGCTGCCGCTTTAAAAGATGCAGGTAAAGAATATGCCTTAATGAGTTCGATGGCTAAGGTATTTGCTTCAGAAACTGCGATGTGGGTAACAACAGAGGCAGTTCAGGTTCATGGAGGCTATGGCTATGTGAAAGAATACCATGTAGAAAGATTAATGCGTGATGCAAAAATCACTCAAATTTACGAAGGAACTAGCGAGGTAAATCGCATTGTAATCTCAAGAGAAATTTTGAGATAAAAATAATTAGTTAGACTAAGAAAGCCTTGAGCATTAAATGTTCAAGGCTTTTTTATTGCATCAAATGCCGCGTATCATTTTTAGTGATCAATTCAAAAGTATGGCCATTAAACTCCAAAATATATAAACATAGGTTACTATGCTCAAATGACTCCATTTGGCTAAGCGGCAATTCAAGCATAGTACAAAGCAGGCTCTTCATAGCTCTTCCATGAGTGGCCACTAGCACACAATTCTCCTTTTGAACCTTTAATAATTGAATAAATGACTGCTGGCGCATTTGCAGTTCAGCTGCACTTTCGCCTTCCTCAATTTTTGCATTAAAATTCCCAAACTTCCAGGCATTCACTACATCCCAATAGGCTTTTCTTTCGGTTTCATTTTGGGGTTTTCCCTCAAAAACACCCCAAGAAATTTCATTTAACTGTGAAAAAACTTGGTAAGGTTTTCCAGCCTCTATAAACGGTAAAACTGATTGCTGGGTTCTTTGTAAAGCAGATGTATATATTTTTTGAAATTGAATGTCTTTGTAATAATTATAAAAAGACTGTGCTTGGTTTATGCCCTTTTGATTCAAATTACTATCAATCCCACAACCTTGCACAATGCCCAATTTATTATAATCTGTTTCCCCGTGTCTTATTAGGTAAATTAATTTATTTAACATGATTAGGCAAAATAAATAATTAAATAATAATTTATACGCTTCAAACTCATAATTTGGGTAGTTTGTAAAATTGCACTTAAATAATTTTGATGATAGAAGAGACTTTATTGAACTATTTTATATTTGTCTGAGCATTAAAAACCCAAAAACAAGATTGGCATGGTAAAAAAAATTTTTTGGCTATTATTTTTTTTCGGATTGAACCTACACACTGTGGTGGGGCAATGCATTGATCCATTGGCCATTTCGCCGGGGTTTCCATGCCCAGATCCAAGCTATAGACCCGTTTGTGGCTGCGATCAAGTTACTTATAGAAACGACTGTGATGCCAGATATAGAAATGGAGTTTTAACGTACACAGACGGACCTTGTTCTGGTTTTGAGTTTGATATGATTCCAAATTTTGTAGGTGATAATGATGTGATGCGCTTCACATTTGTTCAAAATACTGGTCGCCCAGCTACTATGTATGTATTGGATTATTTTGGTAAGTTAATGATTCAACGCACCTTACCTGCCAGTGATAATTTTGCAGCCCCATTTATTTTTGACATGCCCGAAGTAAATAGCTATAGACCAGGCCCATATATTGTAATTGTTTTCAATGCAGCTGGAGCTTACCGATTCAAAAAATTTGTGAAGGTGTAGGAAAAATCATGACAAGAAAATACAAAATTGAATAATGGCTTGTTATTCAATTTTATATGCTTATTTTCGCTTCCCCAAAATATAGGACAGAAATTTTTTAAACATTTTGTTGTGAATTAAAAAAACTTGGCCTATTTTTGCAACCCCTTTAATAAAACTGTATAAGCGTGGACGCATTAAGTTACAAAACAATTTCAGCCAATAAGGCAAGCACTACCAAAAACTGGCATGTGATTGATGCTGAAGGACAAACCTTAGGAAGATTTGCCTCAAAAGTGGCAAACATTTTACGTGGCAAACACAAGCCATCATTTACACCACATGCTGATTGTGGAGATTACGTAATTATTATCAATGCTGATAAGATTCGTTTCACTGGCAATAAGATGAATGAAAAAGAATACAAATTCTTTTCAGGTTATCCAGGTGGTTTAAGACGTGAAGTAGCCAAAGATATTTTGGTTCGCCGCCCTACCTATATTGTAGAGCATGGAATCAAAGGCATGTTGCCAAAAACAAAATTGGGCGCAGAATTATTCCGCAATTTGCATGTATACGCAGGTGCAGAGCATCCGCATGCAGCTCAACAACCAAAAGAATTAAAATTCTAAGAGATGGAAATCAATAACGCATTAGGAAGAAGAAAAACAGCTGTTGCGCGTGTTTACCTTACAGCAGGTACCGGCAACTTAACTGTAAACAAGAAAGATTACAAAACATACTTTCCTACGCTAAATCTGCAAATTTCTGCAGCAAAAGCATTCGAAGTAACCAATACGATGGGTCAGTTTGATGCAACCATTCACGTGGATGGTGGTGGTCATACTGGTCAGGCAGATGCTATCAAATTAGCTATCTCTCGTGCATTGGTTAAACACAACGCAGAATTAAAGCCAGCCTTAAAAGTAGCCGGTTTATTAACACGCGATCCAAGAATGGTTGAACGTAAAAAGCCAGGTCAGAAAAAGGCTCGTAAGCGTTTCCAATTCGTAAAACGTTAATCAGAATTTATCAATTAATATGTCAAAAATCACGCACGAAGAGTTGCTGGAAGCGGGAGTGCACTTTGGTCACTTAACCCGTAAATGGAATCCGAAAATGGCACCATATATTTTTATGGAGAAAAACGGAATCCACCTCATCGATTTACACAAAACAGCAGTAAAGCTGGATGAGGCCGCTCAAGCCATTAAAAACATTGTTAAGTCAGGAAGAAAAGTTCTTTATGTTGCTACCAAAAAGCAAGCAAAAGAAATTATGGAATCTGAAGCTAAACGTGTAAACATGCCATACGTTTGCGACCGCTGGTTAGGTGGTATGCTAACAAACTTTGGTACTGTTAGAAAAAGTATTAAGAAACTTCAAACGCTTGAAAAATTAGCGCAAGATGGCACTTATACAAACATCAACAAGAAAGAGCGTTTGATGATCGATCGCGAAAAAATCAAGTTGAAAAAAGTATTAGGTGGTATTGCAGACTTAAATAGATTACCTGCTGCTTTATTAATAGTAGATATTAAACGTGAGCACATTGCAGTTGCAGAAGCTACCAAGTTAAATATCCCTACTTTTGGAATAGTAGATACTAATTCTGATCCAACGCTTGTAGACTTCCCAATTCCTGCTAATGATGATGCAGCAAAATCAATTGCATTGATTACCCGCTACATCACAGACGCAATTGTAGAAGGTTTGTCTGAGCGCAAGCGCGAAAAAGAAGAAACAGCAGATAAAGAAGCTGTAGCTGAAAAAGAACAAGCTTAAATAAAAAAGCCTCCGCCACAAGGTGGGGGCTTTTTTAAATATCTAATTCAAACAAAATTTATTTATAACATTCAAATTATAAAATTATGAGTATAAGTGCAGCTGATGTAAACAAACTTCGCCAAATGACTGGTGCTGGAATGATGGACTGCAAAAAAGCATTACAAGAAACCAATGGTGATTTTGATGCTGCTGTAGATTTCTTGCGTAAAAAAGGCGCAAAAATTTCAGCTAATCGCGCAGATCGCGATGCCAAAGAAGGCGCTATTATAGCAAAAGTTTCAACTGATGGTAAATTAGGTGTAATTGTTCAGTTGAGCTGTGAAACAGATTTCGTAGCCAAAAATGAAGACTTTGTAGCCTTCACTCACAAATTAGCTGATATTGCCATTGCAAATAAAGCAGCATCTATTGATGCATTAAAAGCTTTGCCTATGGATGGATTAACAGTAGCAGATAAAATTACTGAGCAAGTTGGTAAAATTGGCGAAAAAATTGATGTGGTAAAATACGAAATCGTAAACGGTGAAAATATTGTTCCATACATTCATGCAGGTAATAAGCTAAGCGTATTGGTTTCTTTAAATCTTGCTCCTAGCGAAGGAAATTTTGTTGCAGGAAAAGATGTAGCCATGCAAATTGCAGCGCTAAACCCAGTAGCAGTAGATAAAGATGGTGTTGATCAAACAATTATTGAGCGCGAGATAGCAATTGGTATGGATCAAGCGCGTGCTGAAGGAAAGCCAGAAGCTATGTTAGAAAAAATTGCTCAAGGTAAATTAGGTAAGTTCTACAAAGAAAACACCTTATTAAACCAAGAATTTGTGAAAGATAGTAGCAAAACCATCGCACAAATGTTAGATGAAGTAGAAAAAGGTTTGACAGTAACTTCTTTCAAACGAATTTCACTATAATTATTTATAAAAAAAGGCTATCTCTGAGGAGGTAGCCTTTTTTTTGTGCCTAATAATAACGTAATCTTGTAAAACAAAACCTCTTTTTATATGAAATATAAACGTGTTCTTCTTAAGCTTAGTGGAGAAGCTCTTATGGGCGATATGCAATTTGGAATAGATCCAAAAATAATTGAACAATATGCCTTAGATGTAAAGAAAGTAGTAGACTATGGCGTTCAAGTTGCTATTGTTATTGGTGGTGGCAATATCTTTAGAGGTGTTTCTGGCGTGGCAGGTGGCTTAGTTGAACGTGCCCAAGGTGATTATATGGGTATGCTTGCTACTGTAATAAACTCAATGGCATTGCAAGGTGCACTAGAAAAAATTGGCTTACAAACTCGTTTGCTCACTGCCATTCACATGGAACAAATAGCAGAACCTTTTATTAGAAGGAGAGCCATCAGACATTTAGAAAAAGGACGGGTTGTTATTTTTGGTGCAGGTACCGGAAATCCATATTTTACAACCGATTCGGCAGCTGCACTGCGCTCTGTTGAAATTGATGCCAATCTTGTTTTAAAAGGTACTCGCGTTGATGGTATTTATACAGCTGATCCTGAAAAAGACCCAACTGCTACCAGATTTGCTCAAATATCTTTTGAGGAAGTGTATGAAAGAGGCTTAAATGTGATGGACATGACTGCCATTACACTCTGTCAAGAAAATAAAATGCCTATTGTGGTATTTGATATGAACAAAGAAGGAAACTTCTTAAAAGTGTGTGCCGGAGATACCGAGGTAGGCACAACTGTCAGTTAATTGATTTTATATACTTAGGAGATCAGCTTTTTGTAAATACGCTGATCTCCTAAATATTAAGCCATATTTCTTACACCAAGCACAGATTTAGCCATCTTCTGAATGGCTTTAGCATCAAAGCCACACTCTGCATATAATT
>CANHDN010000054.1 GCA_947459415.1 Bacteroidota bacterium | reverse complement strand
GTGATGTTTGGGAACATGCCTATTACCTTCACTACCAAAACCGCAGACCAGATTATATGAACGCATTTTGGAATGTTATCAATTGGGATGAAGTAAGCCGCAGATACGAAGCAGCCATGTAATATTTCCCAGATTTAAAAGTATAAAAAAAGGGCATCATACGTTGTTATGATGCCCTTTTTTTATATTGAATTGGCTTATTAAAAGTCACCAATATTATACGTTAAGCCAAGACCAAATACATCTCCATTGCCATCTGTTGTTAGCATATAAGATAGTCTTACAGTAACTGAAGATTCTCTAATTAGGTTGGTTCTAAATCCGCCATTTATTACCACACCCGTAACACTTCTGTCACCAGAAAAACCAAGTGGATCAGAATAACTCATTTTATTAAAACCATAACCAGCACCCACAAAACCACCCAAACCTACAGAAGAATTCGAACTACAAGCATGACCAAAATTTAATTCTGCAACCAATGGAACATCCAAGATAAAACTACCAGAACTTCCAGAGCGAGAATTACTGCTAAATTCTAAACCAAAAGCCAAGTGCGAACCAACAGAAACGCTCATTTCATCTGATAGTTCCACTAAATTTAATCGCGGAGAGTACATTAAGGCATATCCACCACCAGAATTTGCTGATGCATAAATACCTGCCCCAGCAGAATGATTAAACTCAACCTGCGCATTTGCAGAGAAATTGGCAAATAGTGCCATGGCCAAAATGGCTAATTTAATTGTAATTTTTTTCATTGTTTAAAGGTTTCAGCCGGCAATTAAATTTTTTGAACAATATATTCCTAAACTTAAGAAAAATTTAATAATAATTAATTTTATTTTAATGCCGCGTCATGCTGTCTATCTATTTTTCAAACCCAGGAAAATCTTAGTTAAAATCACTTAATTTGAAAAAAAATAAATGAAACCACAATTAATATTAGCAGGCATCATCCTTTTTAATGCTTGTAAACCAACCATGAATAAAACCAAAGAAGTTCAAGTACTGCCGCAAAGCAGACAAGATACAAGCCACGATTTATATTTTGGTTCACACATAGCAGACCCATACCGCTGGCTCGAAAATGACACAGCACCTGAAGTCTTAGAATGGGTAAAAACTCAAAATAAATGTACCCAACAATACCTCTCTGCCATTGAAAGTCGAAGTACCCTTAAAAACCGACTGACAGAAATCTGGAACTTCGCAAAATATAGTGCGCCCGTAAAAGAGGGGAATTATTATTATTTTTATAAGAATGATGGCTTACAAAATCAAAGTGTATTATACAGGTGTCTAGATTTAAATAACTATGAAAAAGCAGAAGTTTTTATAGATCCAAATAAATTTTCTACTGATGGCACCATTTCATTAGCCAGTTTATCTTTTAGCAAAGATCATAAATATGCTGCAGTAGGAATTGCCAAGTCTGGCAGCGATTGGAATGAAATTTTTGTACTAGATGTTGCCACTAAAACTAAAATGACTGAGCAGATACAATGGGTAAAATTTAGCGGAGCCACTTGGCTAGGTAATGGCTTTTTCTATAGCAGATACGATGAACCTGCCAAAGGAAAAGACTTCAGCAATCAAAATGAGTTCATGAAAATATATTACCATGTTTTAGGTTCAAACCAAAGTGAAGATGTGCTTATATATGAAGACAAAAAACACCCTTTGCGCTATTTTAATGCTGGTATTTCAGAAGACGAACGCTTTTTATACATTTCTGTTTCTGAGGGAACTTCTGGCAATGAAATATGGGTGAAAGACTTAGCTATCTTAAACCAGAGCCAGAAAATTATCACTTCCAATTTTACCTTATTATGTAAAGGATTTGAAAACAATTTTGATGTCATTGGAAACGATGGTGATAATATATTGGTTCGAACCGATTTAAATGCACCTAAATACAGACTTGTTACGATAAATCCAAAAAATCCTGAACCTAAAAATTGGAAAGACATTATTCCAGAAAGAGAACATTTACTGGAAAACATTGTGATAGGAAACCAAAATCAGTTAATTGCTTCATTTCTAGTAGATGCAAGCAGTAGGTTAAAACACTTTGATATCAAAGGAAAGTTCATACGCGATATTACACTTCCTGGTATTGGAACAGTTAGTGTATCTGGAACTGAAAAAGGCGAAAATATCCTAAGCTATCAGTTTGTTTCATTTACAGTACCAGGAAAAATTAGTTTGTACAACCTGGCAGATGGATCGCAAACAGATTGGCGCAAAAAACAAGAATACCCGTTCAATACAGAAGCTTTTGAAACCAAGCAAGTATTTTACAAGAGTAAAGATGGCACAAAGATTCCGATGTTTATTATGCATAAAAAGGGATTGCAATTAAACGGAAAAAATCCAACACTTTTATATGGTTATGGAGGATTCAACATTAGTTTAACACCCTCTTTTAGTATTTCAAGATTAGCCTTTTTAGAACAAGGGGGTGTTTATGCTATTGCCAATTTGCGTGGTGGCGGAGAATATGGAGAAGATTGGCACAAGGCTGGTATGTTAAACAAAAAACAAAATGTTTTTGATGATTTTATAGCTGCTGCTGAATTTTTAATTCAAGAAAACTATACCAGTAGCAAACACTTGGCAATCCATGGCGGATCAAATGGCGGCTTATTGGTAGGTGCCTGTATGACCCAAAGACCAGAATTATTTGCTGTTGCCATACCAGCAGTAGGTGTTTTAGATATGCTTCGCTATCACAAATTTACCATTGGATGGGGTTGGGCAGTAGAATACGGAAGCAGTGATCATAAAGAACAATTTGAATACCTCATTAAATATTCTCCTTTACACCAGATAAAAAAAGAGATTAGATATCCTGCCACATTGATAATGACTGCAGACCACGACGATCGGGTTGTACCAGCTCACTCCTTTAAATTTGCAGCAAGCCTTCAGTCTACCAAATTTGCAGGTGAAAGTCCCATTTTAATTAGAATAGATACCAAAGCAGGTCATGGAGCAGGAAAGCCCACCGCAAAATTAATTGAAGATGCAGCTGATATGTATGGGTTTATTTTACACCACACCAAATAGGCATAGACCATAAAAAGTTAAAAAATGTTTGCAACTCATTTATAAATAGCTATATTTGTGGCGTTATTAAGTGAGTAAGAGGGGACCAAAAGTCCCCTCTTTTTTTAACTATGCAAATAATAGAACAAGTAAAAGAGTGGAGTGCAGAGGTATTGGAACCATCTGTTTTTATTGTAGATATTGAGTTTAAACCCAATGGAGGAAAACTGTTGGTAATGATAGATAGTGATGAAGCGCTTACCATTGAGCAATGCAGAAGTTTAAACAAACACCTATCCAATAAATTAGATGAATTAGATTTTGGTGAAACTCCTTACAAGCTGGAAGTATCTTCTCCAGGTATAGATAAACCTCTCATGTTAGCGAGGCAATATCCCAAGCATATTGGCAGAGAACTTCAAATTACCTTAAAAGCTAAAACGGAATTGATTGGTAAATTTGAAAGCTTTGAAAACAACCTGATTAAACTTCATTTAAAAGACAAGAAAAAAGCATATAAAGCCAAAGAACCGATTGTGAAAGAAATTTCATTAGAAGAAATTGAGAAGACTTTGGTTTTAGTATCATTTAATTAAAAATTTAAAATTTAGAGTATATGCATAGTATAGGATTGATAGACTCGTTTAGTGAGTTTAAAGAGTTCAAAAACATAGACCGCGCAACCATGCAGCGCGTGTTGGAAGATGTGTTTAGAGGGATGCTTCGTAAACGCTACAACAATGACGAAAACTTTGATGTAATTATCAATGATAAGTCTGGTGACTTAGAAATATGGCACAATAGAACCATTGTGCATGATGGTGAAGTTGAGGACGAAAACACACAAATTGCCTATTCAGATGCCATTAAAATTGAGCCAGACTTTGAAATTGGAGAAGATGTAACCCAAGAAGTAGGTTTACAAATTTTTGGTAGAAGAGCCGTGCTTTCAGCGCGTCAAACCTTATTGTCAAAGGTATTAGAATTGGAGAAAGACGAATTCTACAAAAAATATAAAGACCGCGTGGGCGAAATTATTACCGGCGAGGTATACCAAATCTGGAAAAAAGAAATCATGATTTTAGATGATGAAGGAAATGAATTAATCCTTCCTAAAACAGAAATGATTCCGGCAGATTTTTACAAAAAAGGAGACGCCATACGTGCAGTTGTTTTAAAGGTTGAAATGCATAATGGAAATCCAAGAATTATTTTAAGCAGAACAGCTGGAGTATTCTTAGAAAGATTGTTTGAACAAGAAGTGCCAGAAATTATCGATGGTTTAATTAGCATCAAAAATGTGGTGCGCGAGCCAGGAGAAAGAGCAAAAGTTGCCGTTGAAAGTTATGATGACAGAATTGACCCAGTTGGTGCCTGCGTGGGTATGAAAGGTTCACGTATTCATGGCATTGTTCGTGAATTAAGAAACGAAAACATTGATGTAATTAACTATACTGGAAATCCAAGCTTATTGGTACAAAGGGCCTTGAGCCCAGCTAAAGTTTCTTCTATTAAAATAGATGAAATTAAAAAACGCGTATCTGTATTCTTGAAACCAGACCAAGTTTCCTTGGCAATTGGTAAAGGTGGTCATAACATTAAACTAGCAGGTAAATTAGCAGGCTACGAAATAGATGTTTACCGTGAAGCTGAAACAGAGGAAGAAGATATAGATCTAGATGAATTTAGTGATGAAATTGATAGCTGGATTATTGATGAATTAAAAGGAATTGGTCTAGATACTGCAAAAAGTGTATTAGCAGTTGCCAATGAAGAATTAGTTCGCAGAACAGAACTTGAGGAAGAAACTGTACAAGAGGTTCGCAGAATCTTGGAAGCAGAATTTGAATAATAGTTAAAATCTTGATCGAGGTGTTTATTGCCTTCATGTTGAATATCCATGAATAATAACGATATTCGCAGTAATTTTAGGAAGAAATAGCGCATAATGAGCGAAACAACAGGAACAAAAAGATTAAACGCCGTAGTGAAGGAACTCAATGTGGGTATGACCACACTGGTAGACTTTTTGGCAAAAAAAGGACATGCCGTTGAGGCAAAACCTACTACTAAACTAACTGAAGACCAATATGGTATTCTGTTATCTGAGTATTCTTCAGAAAAGAAAGTTAAAGACGAAGCTAACAAATTAGGTAGAGATCGGGTTAAGCCTCAAAATACCATTCACGAGTTACCAAAAGCTAAAACAAGCCAAATAGAAGAGGAAGATTACGAGGATGGTATTTTAATTAAATCGGGTTTAGTAAATACTCAAGATAAGAAAAATCCTGAGAATATAGGTGCAAACAAATCAAGCGCGGAAGTAATTGAAACGCCAAAAGTGCCTGAATCAGAAATTAAACCAATTGAAAAATCAACAGAGTTACCCCCTGTTCAAGTAGAGACAAAACCAATTGAGCTTGAATCAAAAAATGATTTAATTGAACAAAAGTCTCTTGCTCCAAAAGAAGAGACAAAAGAAGAAGGTGGCTTAAAGGTAATGGGTAAAATAGACCTTGATTCTTTGAAAAAACCTAGTTCAAAAGGTAAAAAAGCAGCAGATAAAAAACCTGAAACAACTCAAATACCAGCGCCAAATCAAGAGGAGAAAACAATAAAAGATTTACCATCAAGCAGTGATGCGATTGCTCCTGTTGATGATAGTCCAGTAGAGAAAATTACATCTGAAAAACAAGCTAATTCAAGCGAAGATGCTGGTGGAAAAGAATCAGATGAATCAGTATTACAGGAAGTAAAATACGAAAAGCTTGAAGGATTAAAGGTAATGGGTAAAATTGTTTTAAAACAAGATCCACCACCTAAAAAACTAAACCCAGTTGCAAGCAGCGACGATCCAAATGGCCGAAGAAAACGTAAGCGTAAACAAGTTGGTGGTGAACAAGGAGGTAATAACCAACGCGTAGACCCTAACAAGCCTTCAGACCCTAATAAGCCAAGAACACCTTATCAAGGCAACAACCCTAACAATAACAGACCGCCTTATCAAGGCAATAATCCTAATAAAGGACCTGGCCAAGGTGGTAATAACCAAGGTGGTGGTAATCGCTTCCAAAAAGGACCTGGCCAAGGAGGTAATAACCGATTTAACAAGCCAGAAGAAAAAACGGAAATCAGCGATAAAGAAATTCAAGATAAGTTAAAAGCTACTTTGGCAAGGCTGAACCCAGGTAGTAAAAATCCAAATATTGGTGCTGTTCGATCCAAAATACGTAAGCAAAAACGTGACTTCAAAGCGAATGAGCGTGAAGAAGCGATGATGCAGGAGGAAATGGAAAAGAACAAACTAAAGGTTACAGAATTTGTAACGGCCAATGAGTTGGCTCAAATGATGAACCTGCAGGTTACCCAAATTATTAGTGCATGTATGACTTTAGGGATGATGGTTTCCATCAACCAACGACTAGATGCAGAAACCATTGCCATTGTTGCAGAAGAATTTGGTTTTGAAGTTGAATTTGTATCTGCAGAAATGGTTGAGGCAGTAGAAGAAGAAATTGATGATCCAGAAACTCTTGAACCACGTGCACCAATTGTTACAGTAATGGGTCACGTAGATCATGGTAAAACCTCATTACTTGATTATGTGCGTAGTGCCAATGTGGTAAAAGGCGAAGCAGGTGGTATCACCCAGCATATTGGTGCCTATGAGGTAAAACTAGAAAATGGAAAAAAGATCACATTCTTAGATACTCCTGGTCACGAAGCCTTTACAGCCATGCGTGCTCGTGGAGCTAAATTAACAGATATTGTTATTATTGTGATTGCTGCAGATGATAGCGTAATGCCTCAAACCAAAGAGGCGATCAGTCATGCGCAAGCTGCGGGTGTTCCTATCATTTTTGCACTAAATAAAATAGATAGAGACGCAGCCAATCCAGATAAGATTAGGGAACAACTTTCTGCCATGAATATTCTGGTTGAAGAATGGGGTGGAAAATTCCAATGTCAGGAAATCTCTGCCAAAAAAGGTATTGGTATAGAAGAATTACTTGAGAAAGTATTATTAGAAGCGGAAATGCTGGAACTTAAAGCAAATCCTAATAAACGTGCTGTTGGTAATATTATTGAAGCTACTTTAGACAAAGGAAGAGGAATTGTTACTACTGTAATGGTTCAAAGTGGTACTTTAAAAGTGGGTGATCCTTTATTGGCAGGTACTAACAATGGTAAAGTAAGAGCCATGTTCGATGAACGTGGTAAAAAAATGATCACTGCTGGCCCAAGTACACCTGTTGTAATTCTAGGATTTGATGGTGCACCTCAAGCAGGCGATCGTTTTATTGTTACTAAAAACGAACAAGAGGCTAAAGAGATTGCAAACAAGCGTCAGCAATTACAACGTGAACAAGGAATTAGAACCAATAAACATATTACCTTAGATGAGATCGGAAGACGCTTAGCAATTGGTAACTTTAAAGAATTAAATGTTATTGTTAAAGGTGATGTGGATGGATCTGTAGAAGCATTAGCTGATTCATTAATTAAACTATCTACGCCAGAGGTTCAATTAAGTGTAATTTACAAAGCGGTAGGTCAAATCTCTGAAAGTGACGTTATGTTGGCTTCTGCATCAGATGCTATCATTGTTGGTTTCCAAGTAAGACCTAGCCCACAAGCTAGAAAACTTGCAGAAACTGAATCTATAGATATTCGCTTGTATTCAGTAATCTATAATGCTATTGAAGAGATTAAGTCTGCGATAGAGGGAATGTTGGCTCCTACCATTGAAGAAAAGATTTTGGGTAATGCACAAATTCGTGAAGTATTTAAAATTACCAAAGTAGGTACTGTTGCCGGTTGTATGGTTACGGATGGGAAATTGGTAAGAAATGCTAAGATCCGCTTAATACGCGATGGGGTGGTTGTATACTCTGGTGCATTATCTTCATTAAAGAGATTCAAAGACGATGCCAAAGAAGTTGCTCAAGGCTTTGATTGTGGTTTAACCATACACAATTACAACGATTTAAGAGAAGGTGATTATGTAGAAGCTTACGAAGAAATTGAAGTAAAACGTACGCTCAAGTAGAACAAGAGCAACCTTTTTAAATAAATATTAGTCTATCCCTGTAATGAAAAAGATTACAGGGATATTTTTTTTAATAGGCCTATTAGCCGCCAGTTTATTTACCATTAACGCAAGCTCCAATATTGGTTTTAATACCAGTGGGGCACCTGGAGAGGGATCCTGCGCAGCATGTCATGCAGGTTCAGTAAACCCAGATAATTTAGGCTCTATCAATATCTGGATAAATGGTAATAACACCAATGGAACCTATACGCCAGATTCAATCTACCACATAGAAGTAATAAGTGCCCATCCTGGTATAAAAAAATTTGGATTCGCACTCAATGCACGCTACCAAGGACAAGAGTTTGTGAATGCTGGAACATTTTTATATGATGTAGACTCAAGTATTCTTGTTTCAGATTACGTAACCCATACTCAATATAGCCATTCAGGTAATACACTCAAAACTTGGAAATTTAAGTGGAAAGCCCCAGCTAATCCTTTGGGTCAAAAAATTACATTTTATGCCGCTGGAGTAATGGCAAATAATGATTCCAATTCAACTGGCGATAAGGTTTATACTGATTCTATATCACTGTTTTCTAACACAAGCAATATCTATGAATCTGTTAAAAAGGCAGCTATTGAAGTCGCAAAACGTGAATTTGATTGGGTCATTACATCTAGTTATCCCATTCAAGAAATTAAACTATACACTTTAAACGGTCAAGAGGTTTCTACCAATATTACTAAGATATCAAATGATACCTATTCCCTTCAAGTAAACTCAAAAGAAATAGGTATCAATTTGTTAAAGGTTCAAACAGAGCGAGGAATTTGGGCCGCCAAATTACTGAACCAATAACACATTATTCTTTGCTTTGTGCATCCACAACGGCAATGGTAACCATATTTACAATTTCACGAACAGAGCTTCCTAATTGCAGAATATGGGCCGATTTCTTTAAGCCTAACAATACAGGGCCAATAGCTTCTGCCGCTCCTAATTCTTGCATCATTTTATAGGCAATATTTCCTGATGAAAGTGAAGGAAAAACAAAAGTATTTACCTGTTCGCCTACTAATTCACTAAATGGAAAATTTTCGCGTAATAACTTTTGATTCAAAGCAATATTTGCTTGAACTTCGCCATCTACCACCATATTTGGATGTGCTGCTTTGAGCATATTTCTTACCTTAGACATTCTACTTGGTACAATGCCCTTGGCCGATCCAAAATTGCTGTAGCTTAACAAGGCAATTCTTGGATTAATATTAAATTTCTTTACTGCATCATGAGCTAAACAAGTAATATCAAACAACTCCTTTTCAGTTGGGTCTTGGTTTACACTACAATCTGCAAAAAACAATGTTCCCTTTTTTGTGAGCATAATATACATACCTGCAACCACTTGTGCTCCCTCTTCTTTACCTAAAATTTGTAATGATGGACGGATAGTTGTTGGGTAATTTTTAGTTAAACCACTGATTAGCGCATCTGCCTCTCCCATTTCAATCATCATGGGCGCATAATAATTTCTATCCCGCATAATCTTTTTAGCCTCATGCAAGCTCATCCCTTTACGCTGCCTTTTGCGATAAAAAACCTCTGCATAGGCATTACGCTTTTGCTCTTCCTCCATTGGATCTATGATGCGCACATCCGTCAAATTTATTTGCTCTGAGGCTATCATTTGCTCTATTTTCTGGCGATTACCCAATAAAATTGGAATGGCAATGCCTTCATCTTTAACAATGCGCGCGGCGCGCAAGATTTTTAGATTATCTGCTTCAGCAAAAACCACACGCTTAGGATTCTGTTTGGCTTTATCTGTTATTGCCCTGATAAAATTACTTTCTTTCCCTAATCGATTTAATAATTCATTGTGGTATTTATCCCAATCTTTTATTGGATGTTTTGCAACTCCACATTCCATGGCAGCTCTAGCAACTGCCGGAGATACAGCTGTAATTAATCTTGGGTCAATGGGCTTGGGTATAATGTAATTTCTACCAAAATTAACATTCGATTCATTGTAAGCTAAGTTTACAATTTCTGGAACTGGTTCTTTGGTTAATTTAGCCAATGCATATACAGCGGCTAATTTCATTTCCTCTGTAATTTTTGTAGCCCTAACATCTAAAGCACCTCTGAAAATATAAGGGAATCCTAATACATTATTCACCTGATTAGGATAATCACTTCTACCCGTTGCTAAGATAATATCTGGCCTTGAAGCCATCGCTAATTCGTATGAAATCTCAGGATTAGGATTTGCGAGTGCAAATACAATACAATCTTTATTCATACTACGTAGCATATCTTGGCTCACCACATCAGCCTTAGATAAACCAACAAAAACATCTGCATTTTGCAAGGCTTCTGCCAAGGTATTTAAATCCCTTTCTGTTGCAAAAGGTTTTTTAATAGCATCTAAATTTGGATTATCAGCACGAATAACTCCTTTGCTATCGCACATGACCAAATTTTCTTTTTTAACACCCAAGGCTAGCATGATTCTGGCACAAGAAATAGCGCTAGCTCCAGCCCCATTATAAACTACTTGAATATCACCAATATTTTTGTTTACCAGTTCTAAGGCATTTAAAAGTGCAGCACCAGTAATAATTGCTGTACCATGCTGATCATCATGCATAATAGGAATATCTAATTCCTCCTTTAACCTGCTTTCTATCTCAAAACACTCAGGTGATTTAATATCTTCTAAATTAATTCCTCCAAATGTAACTGCAATATTTTTTACTGTTTGAATAAAGGCTTCAGTATCCTTGGTATCAATTTCAATATCGAATACATCAATATCTGCAAATATTTTAAATAAAACTCCCTTCCCTTCCATGACAGGTTTAGATGCTTCCGGACCAATATCACCAAGTCCTAAAACAGCAGTGCCATTGCTAATTACAGCCACCAAATTGCCTTTGGCAGTATATTTATATACATCTTCTTTATTTTCTGCAATAGCAATACATGGCTCGGCTACACCTGGTGAATAGGCTAAACTTAAATCGCGCTTGGTATTGGTAGGCTTAGTAGGTATAACTGCAATTTTCCCTGGTCTACCTTTACTATGATACTTTAAAGCATCTTCTTTCAATGAACTCATTTCTGTAAATTTTTAAAAATTTGGTTTTATGCTCATTTCAGCATAATAATCTAGAATATAATTGACCGCATCATCGGCGGTATCTACCAATTTAAATAAGAACATATCGTCTTCACTAATATTCTTTTCTTTATCTAACATCACTGTTTTGATCCAATCAATTAAACCACCCCAGAACTCTGTTCCAACCAATACCACAGGGAATTGGGCAACCTTATGGGTTTGTATCAGTGTTAATGATTCAAACAATTCATCTAAAGTACCAAAACCTCCGGGCATAGCAATAAAGCCTTGAGCATATTTTACAAACATCACTTTTCTTACAAAAAAGTAATCAAAATTGATGTTTTTATCTCGGTCAACATATTTATTGAAAAATTGCTCAAAAGGAAGTTCAATGCCTAGTCCTACAGATTTACCCCCAGCCTCAAAAGCCCCTTTGTTCCCAGCCTCCATAATACCTGGGCCACCGCCTGTAATAACACCAAAGCCGGCATGAACCAATTTACGTGCTATTTCTTCTGATAGTTGGTAATACGGATGATCTGGTTTGGTTCGTGCCGATCCAAAAATAGAAACACAAGGACCAATCTTACTCATTTTTTCGAAGCCCTCCACAAATTCAGCCATAATTTTAAAGGTTGCCCAGCTATCACTCACCTTAATTTCTGGCCAATCTTTTCTTTGAAAGGCTTTTTTTATTTTATCATCATCGCTTTTTTCAGACATCCTTATCACTTTATATATAGAAAAATCTTAATTGGGTTAATTAGCAAACTAAGCTAACATATTTTTTAAAACAGCAGAAATCACTTTGCCATCTGCTTTACCTGCTAAGGCTTTCATAGCTAAGGGCATAACCTTAGCAAAATCTGCAGCAGAACTAGCTCCTGCAGCTGTTAACACTTCTTGCAACAGCACTTTTATTTCTTCCTCATTCAGTTGTTTAGGCAGATACTTTTCAATAACAGCCAGCTCATCTCGTTCTACCTGAGCCAAATCTTCGCGTTTATTTTGTACATAAATATCTAAAGACTCTTTACGCTGTTTAGCCAATTTCTGAAATATTTTTAGCGCTAACTCATCATTCACTGAACCATTTGCTCCTGGTTCGCTTGCAGCGAGTAAAAGAGCAGATTTTAGGCTTCTTAAAGCGCGCAAAGTTATTTCTTCCTTGGCTTTCATTGCCACTATTACATCTGCATTAATTTGTTCCTGTAGTGTCATTTTAAAATGATTTTTTAGTAATTATATTATTTCTTTTTTACAATGTGCTTCATGCCTTTTCCAAGAAAGAATGTGAAGGTGTCACTTCTTAAGCCAAGCCTTAAAGTTTCTAATGGAATAACATCATTAGAAGCAATATTTCCTAAATTTACATTTGCTCCCACTAACTTGATAAAATAAGTTTGCTGGGCCTTTTGTGGGGCTTCCCAAATAATTTTTTCTTCTGGAATTTTAGTTAAAATTTCTTGAACCAAGCCTTCTCTTACCTCTCCACTACTGCGATAAACGCCAACATTACCAGCTTCTCTCGCCTCTGCAATTACTTTCCATGCACCTGCTTTTAACTCGGCTTGCATTAACTCTATCCACTGGTATGGCGGTATTATTTTCTCAACATCTTTACTGCCAACCTCACTTAAAACCGTTACATGCTTGCTCAATTTTTGGATGTAGTTTAACTTTAGGTCATGAGGTAATTCTATAGAGCCATCAGAAATTTCAGCATGTTGCATTCCTAATTTATCTAAAACTTTTATATAGTCTTCAAATTGATTTCTTACAATATAGGCTTCAAATAAAGTACCGCCAAAATAAACGATAATCCCATGGTCTTGATACAACTTAATCTTTTCTTGCAACCTAGGAGTAACATATGATGTCCCAAAACCTAACTTTACAATATCAATATATTCCCCACTCACATCAATCATATCCTCGGCCTCCCGTATACTAAGCCCCTTATCCATTACCATGGTTAGGCCAGTATTTCTTGGTTTAGCTGGGCGATCAGGTATGTGTTTTAATTTAAAATTTTTCATTATCAGAAATTATTATCAATGCATCAACATGTTTTAATGCACGGGCAAAGTTATTATTTAGCCAATCAAAATAGAAGTAAAAATATTTACTAAAGTGAATCAGGTTTATGGCTATCTATCATGGCCATAATAATTGGAACATTCCTTAATTCTGGGGCAATTTCAAATAATAAAAAGTAATCCTTATAATGTAGGCTCAAGGCTATTTCTAAATGAGTTAAGGCTTCTTTTTCTTTTGCAGCCGCATACAAAAAAACTACCATTCTATAATGGTACTGATGACAAGTATTGTCTAACATTAAGGCTTTTCGAACCCATTCAATTGCCTCTACTAGTCGGTCTAATTTATACAACATAAAGCTATAATCCATATAAACCTCCATCATACCCGGATCAATTTCTAGTAAGCGCAAATACAGCTCTTCTGCATCTTTAAAAGCGCCAATTTCATATTCACTTTCTGCTAATACCAGCAAAAACTCAGCATTATCGGGCTCTAATAACACAGCCCGTTTAAAATGAGCAATGGCTTCTGGATACAAACTTTCTTTTTGAAAAGTAATTCCAATGCCAAACCAAGCCTCTGCCAGATTTGGATTATTTTTTGCCGCTTTGGTATAATAATCTCTTGCTAAATCTAAGTTGCCTGTTCTCTCGTAACAACCAGCTAAATTGCAATAACTAATGCTATCTCCGCCTTCAATCCTTATCACTTCTAAATACTCAATAATAGCATCTTCAAATCTATCTAGCTCTACAAATGCATTTGCGCGATTAAACCTAGCAATTGAGTATTCCTCATCTATTGCTAAACAATAATCAAATGCATCTATGGCTTCTAGGTGTTTGTTTAATTTGCCATATATAATACCTACATTGTACCAGGCACCCACATTATACGGATCAATGTCAATTAATATATTCAGACAGGCCAGGGCATCATCAAATTGCAGCAACATATCATAACAATGAGCCAATTCATAGTAGGCCTGTTCCAAGGCAGGCTCCTCTTCTATGATGGTTTTAAAAAATTTTGCTGCATCCAAAAATAGATCACAATCATCATAAACATAGGCAATTTCAAACAACATATCTATGCGTTCGTCTGTATGTGCCAAGGCACGTTCAAAATAAAACTCAGCCTCTTCAATCATTCCTAGGTTCAGGTTAACCTCCCCTTTTAATAAAAACAAATCTGGATTAAAAGGCTCATACAATTCTGCCTTTTCTAATTCCGCTTGAGCCAAATTATATTTTTCTTGTAAAAGATAAACTTCAGCCAATTTTATTAGAAAATTTATATGATTGGGATATAGCTCCTGACCGTAAAATACTGCATCTGCAGCCCGTTTATATCTTCCGTGTTGAATATAAAAATCTATAATTCCTTCAATGGCATCTAAATCAAAATAATCCTGAGTTTTGCTCCGGATCATTTTTTCGTATCGCCGCACATTGCTGCTTACATCCTCACCTAAAAAATCATTGCCTTCCATACGCAGTTTAATTTAGCTCAAATTTAATTTCTTCCAGTCATCAATAAAACAAAAAAAGCTCAATTATTTTTCAAATCTTTGAACATTCTTAGCATAAACCCTTTTTTAACATGAAAATAAAATTAATTTTTTTCTTGATAACCTTGTTTTTAAGTCAGGTATCTGCACAAATTTTGCCAAAAACTAAAAATCAGGCAAAGTGGCAGCAAAAAGTAGATTATCAAATTTCTGTCTCTTTAAATACCCAAACTAATAGCTTAAACGCATTTGAGTCGATTTATTATACAAATAATAGCCCAAAT
>CANHDN010000053.1 GCA_947459415.1 Bacteroidota bacterium | reverse complement strand
GCTAATTTATTAGTATCTGCAGGTAGTCAAGATATTTATATCGCTAAGTACGATCCTACAGGTTCAATTATTTATGCCACCAGAGCGGGTGGTGCTACACAAGACTATGCCAATAAAATTAGCGTAGATAGTACCGGAGCTTTATATGTTGCCGGAGGATTTGGATGTTGTTCTAATTCAACAATTAATTTTGGTAATAATTTAAACAATGCGGGCAATTGGGGTGGCTTTTTGGCCAAAGCTTCTCCTACAGGAGTTTGGCAATGGGGCGTAGGTATGGGTGCTGCAGGTTCTGAGTCTTTTTCAGATGTTAAGGTAGATGATGTAAATGATAGGGTTTATGTTATTGGTCATTTTGCCGGAAATTCAAATATAAGCAGCAGACCTCCGGGTCTTGGTGTAAATGTTACCTCAAACGGTGCTCATGATATCATGTTGGCAGCGTATAATCTGAACGGAAGTCTTCAATGGACTAGAACGGTGGGTGGAGTTGGAGAAGATTATGGTTTTGGGATGGAGATAGATGCTAATAGAAATGTAATTGTTGTTGGGTCTAGCGCAAGCACTGCAGATTTTGGCGGAACCACATTAACACTGAGTGGAACTACCCATGGATATTATGCTAGGTATTCACCTGCAAATGCTTTACAAGATGTTCAAAAAGTTGGTTCTGGAACTTCTTTTACGGTATCAGATATTCATATCGGTTCAAGTGGCTTAGCTTATGTGAGTGGATCATTTACAGGTTCGTGGAGTGTAGGTTCTAGAACCTTTAATTCACTTGGATCAGATGATGGATTTATTGCACGTATTCAGTTGCCAGATTTAACCCTACTTGCTCCAAATAAACCTCAATTGAATTGTTTAACAGATAGCATTACTATTAGCATAGTAAATAAGAGTTTAGGAGATTTTAAGTGGTACAGAAATGATACACTTTTTACTGAAACAAATGGAAATACCATTAAAATTTATGAGCCAGGATCCTATAAAGTGGTTTCCTTAAGTCCGTGTTCTCCTCCAAGCACTTCTGATCCAATTGTTATTACTCGATCAGCTTTTTACACGGCACCCAGGGTTACAGATGTTACGATTTGCAGAGGTGATAGTGGTAGATTATTAGCGCTAGGCGGAACTTCATACAGATGGTCTCCAGGTTTTGGCTTAAGTGACACAGCCAGTGCCAATCCAATAGTTAGTATTTTAGCGAATGCTACTTATACTTTAAGAACCCAAACAGGTCTTTGTACTTCATTTGATACCGTTTCAGTAATTGTAGATGCCAATTGTTGTTTAACATGTGCCACTCCAATTTCTCTAAATCAGGGTGCAGTTGCTTGTTATCCTTTTGATGGAAATGCCAGAGACTTCAGTGGTTTTGGAAATGACGGGCAGGTATTTAATGCCACCTTAGCCCAAGATCGATTTGCCAGAGTAAATAGGTCTTATCAGTTTAATGGTTTCAACTCATATATTGAAGTGCCCAATTCTGTTTCCTTGCAATCTCCTTCTAATAAAATTACCTTCACCTTTTGGGCAGGGGTAATTAATTGGAACTTTGCAGGAGGTGTTCAGTTTACTCCAATTGTGAGTAAATCAGATGCGGTAGCCGCTGGTCAATATAGGGCTTTATTAAGAAACAATGGGGTAGCAGCCATGGCAAATGGAAATTCATTTAACAATGCCATTGGGAATCCAAATACAGCACTTAATACTTGGAACTTTTTTGCTATTTCTGTAAGTAATGATTCTGTTTACTATTATAGAAATGGGGTTTTATTAGGATTTGCAACCGGTCCTGCGGCATATGTAGTGAATAATACTACTCCATTAAGAATTGGTAGAAATGATTTTAATAGCAATTCTTTTTTTAATGGTCGTTTAGATGAATTACGTATTTACAACAGAACCTTAAATCCTGAGGAAGTTCTTAGAATGTATAATCTCAGTGTAATTCCTGCTTTACCAACTATTTCTGCTGGCTTAGATAGGAACATCTGTAAAGGAGATACGGTTCAAATAAATACAACGGGTTCTAATGGAACTTGGCTTTGGAATCCTGCTAATACTTTAAGTAGTGATACCGCCAGAAGTCCGAGGAGTTTCCCAGATACCACACAAGAATATGTGGTTCGGGTAGATTATTTTGGTTGTAAGAATTATGATACCGTTCGGGTTGTAATAAATGATTTTAAACCGAGTATAGGGTCAGATAGAAGTATTTGTTTGGGAGATACAGCCACCTTGGTGGTAAGTGAGGGTAATACGTTTTCTTGGCTACCAAATTATAATATTACAGGAGCCACCAATGATACTGCTTTTGTTTTTCCATCTAAGGATACCAGTTATATTGTTACGGCAAGTTTAGGGGTTTGCGTAAGAACTGATACGGTAAATATTACAGTAAAAATTCCGACCCTTGATGTTGGGCCAGATCGTGATATTTGTGATGGCGATACCGCTAAGTTTACCGTGACCACTAATGGTGCTGTGCGCTGGAGTCCGTTTAAATATTTAAATGATTCTATTGGAACCAATGTGTATTCATTGCCAGATTCTAATATCACTTATTTTGTGCAGGCTTCTTATTTGGGTTGTGTGGCCAGAGATACTGTTACGGTTACCGTATCTTCTATTCCAATTGATGCTGGTTCAAATAGGCTCATATGCTTGGGAGATACCATCCAACTGAATGCTACAGGGGCCAGTAATTTTATTTGGTTGCCTCGAATCAATATTAGTGATACAAGTATTGCCAATCCAATTGTTTATCCGAAAGTGCCAACCTATTATTATGTAATCTCCTACAATGCATTGTGTTCAAGATATGACAGTGTTTTTGTAGACGTTAAGCAGGCACAAGCCAATGCAGGTCCAAATAAATCAATATGTTTAGGAGATAGTGTTGCATTAAATGGTTCTGCGTTGGGAGCTCATTTTTGGTCTCCTACCACAGGATTAAAAGACACCAGTTTAACTACCTATGCCAAACCAGCTGTTACTACCCAATACATTTTGCGAGCAGATAATTCGATTTGTTCTGCTTATGATACTGTAGTTGTAAGTGTAACTAATTTTTCAATTAATGCAGGTGCAAATAAATTGATTTGTTTAGGAGATAGTGTACAATTGCAAGCAACAGGTGGTGTAAAATACAATTGGTTGCCGGCATACAATATCAATGATACAGGCATTGCTAATCCTTGGGTTAAACCAGAAGGTCCTACCAATTATTTTGTATTGTCTAATAATGGAATATGTTGGAGGTATGATACCGTTTTTGTAGATGTTACTTCATTTAATGGGTCTGCAGGCAAAGATACAAGCATGTGTATTGGATTATTTGTACAGTTACAAGCAAGTGGTGGTGCATCTTATGAATGGTTGAATACTTCAAATGTGAGTGATAGGTTTATACCTAATCCAATTGTTACTCCGGCCGGAACCCAAAATTATTATGTAAAAATATTTGATGGTACCCAATGTTATGTATATGATACGGTTCAGGTAGAGGTGAATGATTTTCCTAAGGTGAATGCTGGTGCAGATCAACGTCACTGCCCAGATGAATTTGTAATATTAAATGGTACGGTGAGTGGTCAAACAAGGTTTGAGTGGATTCCGGCTACTTATTTAAGTGATAAATTCTCATTACAGCCATCTGCTTCAGTTGATATCAGTACTACTTATACCTTGGGCGCTTGGAACAAAAATTGTTATTCAGAAGATAGGGTTAGGGTAGAGGTAAATCCTAAAGTTGTTGCCAATTTCTTAACGGATCAAAATAATGGCTTAGCTCCATTCCCAGTTCAATTTACCAATACAAGTACCAATGGATACTTCTTTGTTTGGGATTTTGGTGAATTGAGCAGTGGCTCCATAGATAAAGATCCGAGCTATGTTTATAAAGAAGATGGCAGATTTAAAGTTACCATGATTGCCAGCGATAGTTTAGGTTGTTCTGATACTGTTTTTGCACAAATTACAGTTAATAGTTTAGATGTATTATTTACACCTAACGCGTTTACGCCAAATGGTGATGGATTAAATGATGTTTTTGCTCCCACGTATAATCCAAATAGATTTGAGTTCATAGAAATGAAGATTTTCAACCGTTGGGGTGTTGTTGTTCATGAAACAAGGATGCCTGGTGGAGAATGGTGGAATGGTAAAATAAATGGAAATCCAGAGCCTGCCGGAATCTTTACTTACTCCATATCTGCCAGAGATAAAAAAGGTAGATCTTATGAATTAAATGGAACCGTTACCTTATTGAGGTAATGGCTCCATTTAGATTTTTTTTCGATTTATTTTTTGCTCAGTAGCCATTGGCATCCGATTATTTTGATTTTAAAAAGTTTAGGGTATGGCACCATCATGCTGCCATGAAAGTAGGAACTGATGCTGTTGTTTTGGGTTGTTTGGCGCCTATAAGCCCAAGCACTAAAAGAATATTAGACATTGGCACAGGTTCTGGTGTTATTGCATTAATGTTGGCACAAAGGTGCAAACAAGCAACAGTTATTGGCATAGAAATAGATGAGGCAGCATCTAAACAAGCACAAGTTAATTTTGAAGCTTCCATATATGCTGAGCAATTAATTGGGTTTCATCAATCATTACAAAATTATGCAGTTTCTTCTTCCATTAAATTTGATTTAATTGTTAGCAATCCACCTTTTTTTGAGCAAGGAAAGAATGCCAGTATTAGTGATAGTGCTAGAAGTTTGGCAAGGCAAGACGGATCACTTTCCTTTTCTGATTTAGCTATGCATGCAACCATGTTATTAGCTAGTACCGGGAGTTTTTGTATTATCTTACCTGTTCAAGAAGCCCGTCTATTTGGCATTGAAGCAGTTTTGAATGGGCTTCATTTAACCCATGAAATAGCTATCATACCCAGGCATGGGAAAGCTGCAAATAGATTGGTTCAGGTTTATCAATTTATGGTGCATCAATTGGTTCAAACCGAAATTACACTAAAAGATGAGAATGGGTCTGCGAGTGAAGAATATATTCAACTAAGTAAAGAATTTTATCTGCGCATAGACCAATAGGATCACTTAGATAATTTTTCTTTAAAGTCAATTGAATAATTTTTTAGTTCTTTAAGTATGGGCTCATAAAATTCTTTAGTAATTGGTATTTGTACTCCTTTGGCCTGTATTTCATTTTTCAGAATTAGTTTACACGCAATGGCCATAGGTAATCCAACTGTTTTTGCCATGGCTGTGTATTTTTGATTTTCACCAGTAACCACTAGGTTTGATTGTAATTGAAATGTATTTTTATGTTGTGTGTAAGATATTTTATGCACCATAACTATTTGGTCTAACTCATTACTTTGTAACTTCCACTTTTCTTGTAAGAGTTTTTGCAATGCTTGAGCAGGTGATGCTTGGCTAACACCAATTTTCTTTGTCTCTAAAATGCCTAGCCAAATTAATTTTTTAAATACAGAACTAGACTTTTTAATACCTAAGAAATTTGACAAAGCTGTTTCGGTATCGCTATCGTTTTGATCTAAAAATGCAGTTATTAGGTCTCTATAGCTTAAGTTTTCTGAATTTGGAAGAATAAACGAATCATCTGTTAAGCCAAGTTTGATCAGGTAATTCCATGCTTCACAAAATCCCTTTCTTCGCAAGGTGCCTCTTAATACAGTTTGTGCTGAACCTATGCCATAAGGTTCAATATAACTCAATGAATCTCGGTTGGCGTATGATTCAAACTTTTCTTTGCTACTAATTTTTACATTTTTTACTTGTTTAAATATTCTGTTTGGAGGAATAAATTTTAGTAAACCATCTTGCTTGTAACAGGCTGTTGCCTGTCCGGCTAATACCACATTTCTGGGGTTCCATGTAAATTTGTATTGCCATGGATTATCGTCAAATGCGGGAGCAACCAAACCGCCGCAATAAGATTCAAAACTTTTGATTACACCGCCTGCATCTTGGATTTCATGAATCAATTTCATAGCAGATAAATGATCAATTCCTGGGTCTAATCCAATTTCATTTAAGAATAAGATGTTGGCCTCTATTGCAGCCTCATGCATCCCTTTCATTTCTTCACTTAAGTAGGATGCAGTCACTAGATTTTTTTTGAAATGAAGGCAATCTTTTGCTGCTAAAACATGTAAACTTGGCGGAAGAAGAGATACAACGATATCTGCCTTAGAAATCCAATTTCTACGCTCCTTTTCCTGGGTAATATCTATGGATATGGCTGAGCCAAATTTGCTTTTTCCTACTTTATCTTTTGCTAATGCTAGTTTGGCATCTCCTACGATTACTTCCCACTTTTCTTTAGAGGCATGTTGCAGTAAATATTTAATGAGGTAAGCAGAAGACAGGCCAGCACCTAATACTAGAATTTTTTTCATTTTTTAATAATTTAGAAATCACTACCTGTTTTACGAATTTTTAGTCTGGTATTTGGAGTTAAGTTCCCATTATTAGTAAGTTCATTCCAGAACATGATATCTTCTTCGCTTACTTTATATTTTTCTGCTATTGATTTTAAGCTTTCACCACGCAGCACCTGGTGTATAATTTCGGTTATCAGGTCTTCTTTTATCAGATTTTTTTGGTTTGTATTGTCGAGCACTAAGGTGTCGTTTTTAATAGAACTTGCTAGTGCAGATTGCAGCACTTTATCTTTAGGAAGGGCAATATAGTATACCTTGCCTGGTGTTACGTTTATGTAGGGTTTTCTAAGCCATGGATTGAGTAATTTTAGTAATTTATAATTACAGCCATTATCGTTGCTCCAAGTTGCCAAACTGCTAATGCTTAAGTCTGTTTTAACATAAACGCTTGGGGTTGGTTTATATAAATCTGATGGTGCTATATGAAAGCCAAATTGGTTTGGATTTTCACAAATGTTTTTAATAGCAATAATTCTAAACAAATATCTAGCCGTTTCTACATTAAGATATAAGTCATAATAGTTTGAAACACCTTGAGCTTTTATTTGTCTTTTTACGCCTTCTATACCCATGTTATAGCTGGCAGCTACCAAACTCCAATCTTTTAATTGCGAATATGCTTCTTTGAAATAGGCACAAGCAGCATAAGTTGCTTTTTGTAAGTGGTATCGTTCATCTATTTCATCATTTATTTCAAGGGCATAACGTTTACCTGTTTTTTCCATAAACTGCCAAAAACCTGCTGCTCCGGCTGGTGAAACTACATTTTGTAGGCCGCTTTCGGCTAAGGCAATGTATTTAAAGTCTTCAGGAATTCCATTCAATTTAAGGATGGGCTCTATGATGGAGAAAAATCGTTGTGCTCTTTTAATCATGAGTATGGTTTGAGATTGCCAATACACATTGGTTAAAATTTCTTTATCATATCTTTCTGCCACATCAAAATCTGATAGCGGAATTTGAGTTCCTGCAAAATCTAAAACCTTTGGAGTAGCAAGAGAATAAACGCGGTAGTATTGTTTAAATTCCTCCATATTTTTCTTAGACTGAATATCGCTATTTCCCTGAAAAAATAGGAAAGCTAAGGCACTTATCAGCACGCCTGTTAACCAACTAAGAATTAATTTTACATGTATCATTCAGCGTAATAATTTGCCTTGCTTAGGATGGATTAATTTTTGAAAAGTTTAAAATATCATCAACGATATCTCTATGATTGCTTAGTCTGGGTACTTTATGTTGGCCACCTAATTTACCAGACTTTTTTAGCCAATTTTGAAAAGTGCCTTTGGGAAGAATTTTAATTAAAGGTTCTTTCATGGCCATATCTTTATATCTTTTTGCCTCGTAGTCTGAATTATTTTTTTTGAGATTTGCATCTAATGATTGAACAAATGTATTCACACAATTTGGCTCTTTCTCAAATTCAATCAGCCATTCGTGTCCACCTTTGTTATCTGCTGTAAAATAAATGGGAGCTGCAGTATAATCAATGATTAAGGCTTCTGTTTCTTGACAGGCTATTCGAATAGCAGCATCTGCATTTTCAATCACTAATTCTTCACCAAATGCATTGATAAAATGTTTGGTTCGACCTGTAATTTTAAATCTAAAAGGAGTAAGTGAAGTAAATTTAATGGTGTCTCCTATAATATAACGCCATAAGCCAGAATTGGTGCTCATGATTAATGCATAAGATTCATTTATCTTAACCTGATCCAAACTCAAAGTGTTTGGAAAATCTTTTCCATATTCGCTCATGGGCATAAACTCAAAATAAACGCCATAATCGAGCATGAGCAGCATATCGTCGCTGTTTAGTCTGTCTTGTATTCCAAAAAAACCTTCACTTGCATTATAGGTTTCAAGGTAGTTTACCTGACTACTTTTTATGAGTTGTTTAAATCTTTCTCTGTAGGGAGTAAAGCTAACGCCACCGTGTAAATATAGCTCTAAATTTGGCCAAATATCTGTAAGGTTTGTTTTTCCACTTATTTCAAACAAACGTTCAATTAAAACAATTGTCCAAGTCGGTACTCCAGAAATATTGGTAACATCTTCTTGGATGGTTGCATGGGCCATTTTCTCGATTTTCTCATCCCAATTATCCATAATAGCAATGCTCAAATCGGGGGTTCGTAAATATTGAGTCCAGAGCGGCATGTTTTGCATCATAACAGCGCTTAAGTCTCCATAGAATGTTTCATTGTTGGCATGATTAATTTGATGGCTACCACCCATTACTAAACCTTTACCGCTAAAAATATTTGATTCTGGTTTTTGAAGCAGGTATGTCATGAGCACATCTTTACCACCTTGGTAATGACATTCTTCTAAACTTTCATAAGTTACAGGTATAAATTTGCTTTTTGCGCTGGTGGTTCCAGATGATTTTGCAAACCAACGCACTTCGCTGGGCCACAAAATATTTTGTTCGCCCTGCATCATACGTTCAATATAATGTTTAAAATCGTCGTAATTGGTTATAGGTACGCGTTGTTTAAAGGTTTCAAGATTATGTATGCTTTTGAAATCATAATGCCTTCCAAACTCTGTCATTTGAGCCGTTCTAAGAAGTTTCATTAATTGGTCGTGTTGCACCTGATGCGGGTTGTACAATATTTCTTCAAACGCGGGAAGTCTGCGTTTAAGGTACCAACTCACCAGTGAATTTACGATAGGCATAAATAATATTTTTCTGAGCCCAAATTGCAAATAAAATCACAATAAAACAAAGTTTGGATGGAGTTTTGTTTCTTATTTTTTGGATTTATTTTGATAATAGTTCATGCGCCAATCTGCAAAATCAACAATTAATTTAAATGCCTCATTATATTTACTCATGGTAATCGCTTCATACGTATCGTCTACATCATGATAGTGGTGATAATTTCCTCTTAAATAAAAGAAAAAAGAAGGAACACCAGCTTCTGTAAAATAATGATGATCACTATTAGCAGATTTGCCCCTTGCTGCAATATCTGGAAGATATTGACCTGCTATGTTGCAAAGCTTTAATTGCTCAAATAAAAAGGGAAATTCTGTTGCATTTACTGCAGTCAGTCCCTCATCACCCGTAGACATTAAATCCATGTTTATTAAGAGACTTATTTTATCTAAGGGAATGAGCGGATTTTCTACAAAATAGTAAGATCCAACTAATCCAATTTCTTCCCCAGCAAATGCAATAAAGGCTATTGAGTATGGGGGTGGGTTTTTTGCATAATATTTTGCCATATCAAGCATCATAGCAACGCCACTCGCATTGTCGTTTGCCCCAGGAAAAACAGCATCATATCCCATTTTTCCTAAGTGGTCATAATGTGCAGTAAATACCATAAAAGAATCGGGCTGAACCGAACCTTTAATATATCCAAGTACATTTTGTGTTCCATGTACTTTGTGCGCGGCATCAATGCGAATATCCATTTTTAAAACTAGGTTAGGAAAGGTTCCAGTTTTAAAATAAAGGATGGGATAAGGAGCAAATTCCATCGATAAGCTCCATACTAAACTGCTATTGTTTTTATAAATTAAACCTTTTGCCTGCAAAGTGTTTTTAAGGAACTGTTCTGCACGCTCGGGATGTTTAAAATTTTTACCTTTTAAGTCGTCTAGTACTAAAAAATAATTCTTCAGATTAAGCGCCTTAATTTTATTGAACTCGCTCACATTGTCTACCATGGTAGAATCTATCACTAACACCTTATAGCTTCCCTTTATACTGGGGCATCCAGGATTAATAATATAGTCATTCCCTGCAAATACATGCTTGTCATCTAAGGAAATACTTACCTCATTCGGATAATAAATTACAGGGAAGCCAAGCGTTTGAAAGTATTTTTCTCCAAGTGGCAAAACCTTGTGTTTCGTAAATTCTTGCCTGATAAAATTTGCCGCAATTTTATCTCCATTTTGCACATAACCTCTACCTAAAAACTCCTCACTGCATAAGGTTTTAATGCATGCCCTTGCATACATCACATCTTGTGCAAATAGATCTGAATGAAACCAAATAATAATACCGAGAATACAGAATCTTATGCGTTTCATAGCAATAATAAAGTCTTGATGATGGAAAATTAAGAAGGATTATTTTTTAGTTTTAATAGGATGGAAATAATTAAATAGGTTGTAATGCAAAGTGCAATTCCTACATAGGTAAATAAGGTAATTAACAGCGCACAAAGGCCAATAAAAGCATAACGAACTTCATTTCCTTTGATGTTAAAATGCTTAAATTTTAAGGCAAACAACGGGAGTTCTGCCACTAACAAGTATGAAAAAATAATTGGGTATAGACATAGGAATGGAAAGGAAGTAAAAATATGCTCAGCCCAATAAGGTCCATTTATCATTACAAAAGGAATTGCACAAATAAAAAGTGCATTGGCAGGAGTGGGTAAGCCAATAAACGAATCACTTTGTCTTGGGTCAATATTAAATTTTGCTAGCCTAATAGCCGAAAATATCATGAGAGAAAAAGGTAAATAGCTCAATAAAATAACCAAGGGAACAAATTGAAATAATTGACTACTAAATTGAAGATGTTCTTGCGAGTGCATGTAAAAAATAAATCCTGGAGCAATCCCAAAGCTTACTAAATCTGCCAATGAATCTAATTGTTTGCCCATTTCCCCGCTTACTTTAAGTATACGAGCGGCAAATCCATCAAAAAAATCGAGAATTGCAGCAATGACAATATAACTTGCAGCCAAAGTAGGATTTCCGTCGAATGTAGCAGCAATGGCTAAACAGCCAAAAAACAGGTTGGCTGAGGTAATGGCGTTGGGAATATGTTTAATCACGTGTATTGAATTTTATGCAAAGTAAATCGCTTAATTCAATTTATGAAATTGGGAAATTGCTTTATTCTGTTTATTTTGGCCTAGTTTTGCAGTAATTGTTAACTATGAACCCAAAAACAATTTTATTTTATTTTTTATTTGTCTTGCCTTGCTTGCTATTTGCTCAGCGAGAATCTGTGCACATTCAAAATAAAAATGCTGCCCCAATGCGCACATTTACTTATTACCAATCGAGCGAGTTTGAGTTAAAAAACGGGGTTGTGAATGCATCACTTCAATCTGCTAATGCTTATCTTTTTCAGATCAATGGAATTGCTGCCAAGAAATTATCTTGTAATAGTAGGTTGAACCAACAGCAATTTAAAATTGTCTTAATAGATAATAGAATGAATAAAACCTATGTATCTACCTCAAAATCTAAAGGAACTTTATTGATTACATGCAGGTCTAGAGGTACCTATGAGTTGGTTTATGAAGGTGAGGTTTTTTTAGACCAACAAAAAGTTACTATTCAGGCCAATTTGCTTGGAAAAGTTCGCAAACTAAATGATGTAAAAACCAATTAATATGAAAAAAAATATCATACCATTTTTAATTTTATTCTGTTTCTCTACGAGTCTGTTAGCTCAGCAAATGAGAAGTGTTGCTGGAGCCAAAAACGCTGGAGATTTGGAACAAATTTTTCAGGATAATTTCACGATGATGCAGCTTGCTATTAAACAAAAAGCAGCGACATTAAATATTCCACTGAAAGAAACACTAAAAAATGGAGTAGAAAGAGAATTTGTTGGTATTTCTAAAACAGGCATGCCGATCTATGTTCAAACTACCAATAATATTGATGCAGCAAGAACTATTTCTACCAATAAAGTTTGGCCAGGTGGAACTGCCGGTTTGAACCTAACTGGCAGTGGAATGACCAATAGACTTGGTGTTTGGGATGGTGGGCGTGTTAGAACTACCCACCAAGAATTTGGAACTCGAGCTATTCAGATAGATGGATCTGCTAATTTAAGTGATCATGCCACCCATGTGGCTGGTACCATGGCAGCAACTGGTGTTGTGGCAAATGCCAAAGGAATGAGTTATCAAGCTCCCATCAATTGTTATGATTGGGGCAATGATAACAGCGAAATGAGCAGTGCAGCTGGTCAAGGTATGTTGGTGTCTAATCATTCCTATTCTCAAATTTCTGGTTGGCAATACAATGACAATGTAACACCAGCTCGTTGGGAATTTTGGGGAGATCCTTCTGTGAGTACGGTAGAAGATTATAAATATGGATTTTATGACTTTATCAGTGAAAATTGGGATCAAATATGTGTTACTTATCCAAATTATCTACCTTTTGTAGCAGCGGGAAATGATAGAAATGAACCAAGTACCATTCCTTCTACCTTTTATATAAGAGATTTAAATGGCCAATGGGTTCTGGGTAATTCATCCAATCCTCCGAGTAAAGTTGGGCCATATAATTCCATTAGCGGAGGTCCATCAAACGCAAAAAATGTATTAACTGTAGGTGCTGTTAACAAATTAACCAATGGGTATACAAATCCAACGGGTGTTGTAATGAGCAGCTTTAGCGGATGGGGTCCTACGGATGACGGAAGAATTAAGCCAGATGTGGTGGCAAATGGGGTAGCCGTGAATAGTTGCATATCCACTTCAAATACAGCTTACTCAACCTTTAATGGAACTTCTATGGCTACTCCCAATGCAAGTGGTTCAGCTTTATTAATTCAGCAACATCATAATAATGTAAGGGGTTCTTACCTACGTGCTTCTACCTTAAAAGGTTTAATTATTCATACCGCAGATGAAGCAGGTACCAGTGCTGGGCCAGATTATACCTTTGGTTGGGGCTTAATGAATACAAATAAAGCCATTGATGTGATTACAGACAATTTGAAGCATGCTATTTTTCAGAATACTTTAAATAGTCTAAGTACCTATACCTATACTTTTTTTAGTGACGGTACAACACCCATTCGTGCAACTATTTGTTGGACAGATAGGCCAGGTAATTCTCCTGATCCATCGCTTAATCCCACTACAAAAATGTTAGTGAATGATCTAGATGTTCGTATTAAACGCAATTCAGACAATCAAATGTTTATGCCTTATGTATTAGATAGGGCGGCGCCTACAGCCCCTGCTTCTACAGGCGATAATACCATCGATAATGTGGAGCAAATTCATATTGCTGCACCTACCATGGGTACATACACCATTACCATTAGCGGTAAAGGATCACTGGTTGGTGGCTCGCAGCAATATGCATTAATCGTAAGTGGAATAACCCCTCAATTAAATGCAAATTTTTCAGTAAATAATCCGGTGGTTTGTAGGGGGTCTAGTATTACCTTTACGAACCTTTCTTCAACTTCCGCTACCAGTAGAATGTGGTATTTTCCAGGTGGAAATCCGGCAACCAGTACCCAAATGAATCCAATTGTTTCTTATCAAGTTCCGGGTGTGTATCCTGTGGCATTAAGAATTAGTTCTGCTTCAGGTTTTGACTCAATTTATAAAACAGACTTTATCACGGTAGGAGGTTTAACACTTCCATTTACAGAAACTTTTGAGCCTGGGTCTGCATCGCGCAGTTGGTGGACGCTTTCCAATAATCAGAATGATACGGCGTGGAGATTTTGGCAAGTGGCAGGCAATTCACCTGGCAATACAGCGATGGGAATTAATAACTATGATTGGCCAAAATATGGATACACCGATGCTATTAATTCACCACCACTTGATTTGCGAGGATACCAGAACATTCAATTAAAATTTGATCATGCCTATACCAGGTTCGACAGCACCACTTCAGATTCTCTAATTCTTTCCATAAGCACCAATTGTGGAACGAGCTATACTCGGTTTGCTGCATTTGGTGAGAATGGAACAGGTAATTTTGCTACTGCCCCTAATACTAGTTTCTTCTCTGGTACTAGATTTATTCCTTCTAAACCTGAAGATTGGTGTGGCAATGCACCTGGCGCAAATTGTTTCAATATTAATTTAACACCTTTTGCCGGAAACCACAATGTGAGGATACGTTTTGAACAAAAATCGAATGCCGGTAATAATATGTTTTTAGATAATATTCAGGTAACGGGAACACCGCTTGCGCCTGTGGCTAATTTGTATAGTTTAACCAGAACTGTATGTGTTGGAGATGAGGTTCAATTATTAGACTCTAGCAGAAACAATCCTACTAGTTGGGTTTGGGAGGTTCCAGATGCTGATACCATGAAGTATGAAGTGCGCAATCCGCAAGTTATGTTCCTTACTCCTGGTTTAAAAACGATTATCTTAAAAGTAAGCAATAATACTGGCTCAGATTCAATCTCAAAAGTTGCATATTTAAATGTGCTACCTTCTCCTCAAATGCCTATTGTTTCTTCTAGTAAAGGAACTGTTTTGTGTGATGGTGATAGCACCATCATTAGCACTGATGCTTCTAGTAATTATATTTGGTTTAGAAATAATTTACCGTATTCTACTTCGCAAACTAGTTTTGTTTTTAAGGAGGAGGCCATGTTTTTTGTTAGGGTTCAAGGAAGTAATGGTTGTAGAATTAAATCTAATGAATTAAAATTAATTACAGGAATTACGCCTGCCAAGCCAAGCATCAGCAAAGATTTAATAGCTAATGCATTTTGTGAAGGGGGTTCATTTAATTTAACATCTAGTGCGGCATCTGGCAACCAATGGTATGTTAATGACAGCTTAATTTTGGGTCAAACAGCTAAAACCATAAACCGAAATGAGGCAGGTGCTTATAAGGTAATGGTGAGTGATAAAGCTTGTTCAATAAGCTCAGATGTACTTACTATTACTAAGCTTCCTCGTCCGGTAAGTTCAGAAATTACTGGTACCACTTGGGCGGTTAAAAATGATACAGCACGTTTTTCTGTTGTTGGTGGTATGACTGGTTCAACCTTTAATTGGACACTTAGTGGAGGGGTAATTCAAAGTGGCAGCGGAACAAATGCGGTATTAATTAAATTTAATAATGTGGCTAGTGCTACCATTAACATGCAAGAAAATGCAAACAATGGATGCAAAGGAG
>CANHDN010000052.1 GCA_947459415.1 Bacteroidota bacterium | reverse complement strand
TCTTAGTTGCACCGAAAATTAGTAATTAATAAGAAAAAATAATTTTATACAATGAATAAAGGACCAATTTCTCAATTTATTGAGACACATTACAAGCATTTTAATGCTGCAGCATTGGTAGATGCTGCCAAAGGGTATGAAACCCATTTAACAGAAGGTGGAAAAATGATGGTAACGCTTGCAGGTGCTATGAGTACAGCAGAGTTGGGGAAATCATTAGCAGAAATGATTAGACAAGGAAAGGTAGATATTATATCTTGTACAGGTGCAAATTTGGAAGAAGATATCATGAATTTAGTGGCTCATTCGCATTATAAACGCGTACCTAACTATCGTGATTTATCTCCACAAGATGAATGGGATTTATTAGAAAATCACTACAACCGTGTTACAGATACTTGTATTCCAGAGGAAGAGGCATTTAGAAGATTACAAAAGCATATTTATAAAATTTGGAAAGATGCAGACAATGCAGGAGAGCGCTTTTTTCCGCACGAATTCATGTACAAAATTTTAAATAGTGGTGAACTAGCTCAATATTATGAAATAGACCCAAAAAATTCATGGATGTTGGCAGCTGCTGAGCTTAATCTCCCTATTGTTGTACCAGGTTGGGAAGATTCTACCATGGGAAATATTTTTGCTTCCTATGTAATTAAAAATGAAATAAAAGCAAGTACCATGAAATCAGGAATTGAGTATATGGCTTGGCTGGCAGATTGGTATATTAAAAATTCTGCAGGTAAAGGTGTGGGCTTTTTTCAAATAGGCGGAGGTATTGCCGGCGATTTTCCAATATGCGTGGTTCCAATGTTGTACCAGGATATGGAAATGGAACAAATTCCATTTTGGAGCTATTTCTGTCAAATCAGTGATTCTACTACTTCTTACGGTTCTTATAGTGGTGCTGTGCCTAATGAAAAGATTACATGGGGTAAGCTAGATATACATACTCCTAAGTTTATTGTAGAAAGCGATGCAACGATCGTAGCTCCGCTCATTTTTGCCTGGATATTAGGTTGGTAATAAAAAATTTTTCGGCCCGCATAGCGGGCCGTTTTTATTTAATAGAATGGTTAAATAAGCCAATATGTTTTTGGAACCTATTTAAAGCTATTCCAACGACCAATGCAATCACATAACCATAAGGCAATAAAAAAGCCATTAAAGCACTTAAAACAGCCAAAAGAAAGGCGTTTTTATCAGATTCAAGGTAACGAACCAAACTTATTAATGAAAACCCTTCAAAAAATAATATAACACCCAACACAGGAAGTGGAAATAAAACTAAAATAACACTAAACTCAGTTCCAAATAATAGACCAAGAAGCACATACAGAAAACCATAAATAATAACAGAGGCGCCGGTTCTGCCACCAAAAGTATAATGACCAACTAATCCTCCAGCGCCATGACATACAGGAATACCCCCAAATAGTGACGCAATCATATTCATGAGGGCATAGGAAAACCCAAGTTTAGGCAAACTAATGTCGGTTCTTTCTGGAAAATAGTCGCTACAAGTTTGTTTGGTTGCCAAAAGAGAATTACCAATTGAAAGCGGTATTTGGGGCAAACTTAAAAGCAAGAAACCTTGCAGCATAGCATCCATACTGGGAAGTTTAAAAACAGGTAATAAATTAGCGTTAAACTGACCTACATGAATGAGCGAAAATTTAAAAATTAATCCATACAAAACACTTAAGATTATTAAAATTAATGCGGCAGGATACTTATTATTTTTGAGCAATAATACTATCAATAAAAAGCCCAAAATGGCCATGATATAAGCTTCGGCACCTTGGTTTAATACATAATCTTTGACGGCCAAACTACACAGGCTAAGGCCAAGACCCATTTGCAATCCTCTAATTAAACCAATAGGCACAATAGCCCATAATTTTTGAAGTAACCCACTGCCACTTAACAAAAGCATAAATATACCTATAGACAGTCCGGCGCCCAGTAAGAGATCTCCACCAATTTTCTGAGAGATTACGATAGTTGCCATGGCTTTTAGGGGTTGAACGGGCATGGGCATTTTATAATAAAATCCGGTTATCATTTGCATGAAACCAAATACAATTAATACAGAAGGAGCATATAACCCAGTTGCTACAATTAAGGCTATTAAAAGCGGCAAATCTGTGCCAATATCTCCAAAAGCGCCAGCAAATTCTCTGCGTGTAAATTCTAGTTTATTTGGCTTCATGCTTCATAAATTTATGTATTAATAGAACAGATAGATGATTCCAAAGGCTGTTAGAATTGTTACAAATGTTAGTGTAATTCCGGGAAGAATGAAACTATGATTTAATAAAAATTTTCCAACACGCGTAGTACCTGTTTTATCAAAATTAATAGCCGCTACCAAGGTTGGATAGCTAGGTATAACAAAGTCTGCATTTACAGCAGGGTACATGGCAATTAAATGGCCTGGCAAAATACCAAGCTGCACACCCAGCGGCATAATTGCCTTTACAGTGGCGGTTTGACTAAACAACAATGCGCCCATTACAAATACAGCTAACGAAAAAAGCCAAACATGGGTACTAATAATTGGCCGCAAACTTTCGCTTAAAAATGAGCTATGCGCAGCAATAAAAGTATTACTCATTAAGACCACGCCAAAAATACTAACAATGGCTTCTGTACCCGTTTTAAAAATGCTTGATGAGGCGATGGCACTTGCATTAATTTTAGCAAATACTACATTTAAAAACACCACACTAAGCATAATAAGTTCAATAGATTCAACCATGCTTGTTTTTCTGAGCGCTGGGTTCAAGCCAAGAACAATTACACCAATAATACCCATTAAAAAAAGTAAAACAGATATTTTGGCTTGGGGCTTATGCTCTGTTTTTTCTACTGTAGAATTGATACCATCTATTTCGTTTTTGAATGCTTGATTTGTTAACTTATTCAAAAAATCTGGATCTTTATCTAAGTTGGTACCCATAAAATTGGCAACCAGGGCGCCAGCAAATATACCAATAAGCGTTGCGGGCAGAACAATACTTATGATTTGAACCACACCATAGACATTAGCTTCTACCTTAGAAACCTCCGTAAACATGGCAATAGTTGCAGCAGATATGGGGCTGGCGGTTATTCCAAAATTGGCTGCAACTACAGAAATGCTCAATGGTCTTTCAGGTCGAATTCTTTTTTTAGCTGCCACCTCTGCAATAATGGGCAATAGGGAGTAACAAATGTGGGCTGTTCCGGCCAAAAGTGTAAAAACAAAAGTTACAAATGGAGCAATAAAAGTAATTGCACCTGGGTTTTTTCTGATAATAAACTCGGCAATACTAACTAAGTATGATAGTCCGCCAGCAGCTTGAAGCGAGGCTGCTGCGCTTATTACACAGAGTATAATAAGCATCACATCAATGGGGGCTTTACCTATAGGAAGATCAAATACATAGACATAAATGAGTGTTCCTAATGCGCCCATAAAACCAAGGGCAATGCCCTTTAGTTGTGAGCCAACAAGAATAAACAAGAGCAGAATAAACAGATGCAGCCAAAACATATAAGCAGGCAATTAAGCCATTAGTGCCGCCATTTGCAACTGCAAATTTTGAGCTTCTAGGGCAGCTGCAGAGGCAAAGTCTTTTTGATTGCTAGCGTAAATAATACTTCTGCTAGCATTTATGAGCAAACCAATATCCTTGGTTTTACCATATTTAACAACCTCTTCCAAGCTTCCGCCTTGAGCGCCCACACCAGGCACTAATAAAAAGTGATTAGGAGCATGCTTTCTGATAATCTCAAATTCTTTGGGTTTGGTTGCGCCCACCACAAACATTAAATTTTGGTCTGAACCTAATTTGCAGGTGTTTTGGATCACATGTTCGTATAAAAACTGTTCTCCCACCATTTGTTGTTCGTAATCTGCGCTGCCCAGATTAGAAGTAAGCGCTAGTACGATTCCCCATTTGCCTGGGTAGCTAAAAAATGGCTGAATGGAATCATTGCCCATATATGGAGCCAAGGTGATGGCATCTGCACCTAAGGTGTCAAAAAATGCTTTCGCATATTGGTCGCTGGTATTACCAATATCTCCTCGCTTGGCATCTGCAATAGCCAAACAATCATTGGGCATATAATCAAAGGTTTTTTGCATGCTCTCCCATCCTTTAGCGCCAGTTGCCTCAAAAAAGGCAGAGTTCACTTTATATGAAACACAGTATTGCTCTGTAGCGTCAATAATGGCCTTATTAAAGGTAAAAATTGGATCGGGTTCAGACAAAAGATGTTTAGGTATTTTAGTGATATCTGGATCTAATCCAACACAAAGAAAGGATTGCTTTTGTTGGATTTGGGAGACTAGCTTGCTGCGTAAAAACATGTTAAAAGATAAGGTTTAGTTCGAATACAAAGTTATGCAGCTTCTCATTATTATTTAAAGGTTTTGCATTTTCTGGCCAAGGGCGACCTAAATTTACGTTTCGCATCCCGTATTTTCCAGCTACTTGTACAGCAAAATAATTTAATTGATATTGATAAGCCGCGGCAGATAACCAATCGTTTTTATCAAGAGAAGGCGAGCTTCCAGTGGGGAAAGCCTTTTCGTCTATATACATGGCAGCGCTTATTTGATGTGCAAATTGCACACCGATACCTATTTTATGCGGACTGTTTCTCTTGAATTGTTTCATCAGGTATAATGGCGCGTCTATATAAAGTAAACGAAGAGACCTAATTCCACCAGGGTCTGCCTGGTAGTTTGAGCCCCTGAAGGAAACTTGAACTTCTTGTTGTAAAGACCAGCCACCTTTCCAATTAATTCGTCCATATCCACCACCCAATAATCCAAACATGGGCGTTGGGTTAGGAATGGCTGTGCCAGATATCCCAGTCAGTTGCATGCCCATTTTTATTCCGAGGCGAAATGGTTCATCAGAGGAAGGCTTTGTCCAAAACACAAATTCGTCCTCATCTTCATATTGAGATGAACTATCGCTTTGTCCAAAAACTAAGTTTGAAGCGAGAATGAGAGAGAATAAAAAGCATAAAACTCTTTGCATATCACAAAACTATGGGAATATAGGATTAAAACGCTCCTGGCTATCCTAATATTTTCTTAAAGTATTAGCAGTATTTATTTGATGGTATACCTAAATCGTTTTACATCGTAGCCTACAAAATAGCCTACAGCTCCACCACTTATATTAGTTGGCAAATTGGCTGGCGGAACTTGAAAAGGGCCTGGAATATTAGGGTTTTGACTACTATAGGCAGCTAAAAAGTCTTTCATTTGAGTGTCTATAGACCTAAAAGTTGCAAAATAAATATCACCAGAAAGAAAACGCGCAAAAGGTATTTCAAAACTATATTGCTTGTTAGCGGGTGTTTGAACATTATCGAATACGATGGCATTTCCTGGAACAGAATCTTTTTTGGCAATGGTGTCAAAATAACCCTGTGAAAAATAGGTATAACGTGGAGTGGGCCTACTGTCGAAGGCAGAGTAGCTTAAGGCGTATCCCGCGCGTAAAAACCCTTCTGCTTCCTTCCAAGTTTGGAAAAAACTATCTACTCGAAACATGGGATACAAGGTGGTTTGAGCCGAATATGATTTAGCATCATAATTGATATTGAGTTGGTATACAGAATCTGTTTTTCCAGCAAAACCAGCGCTTGGTTTATATAATTGTAAGCTTGGATCAAACAGAAAAGGAATACCATTTACGTTCACTAAGGCAGTTTTTACTACAGGGGCGATACCCGCAGTATAATAATTAGTGCTCATGCTTAGCTTTACATAGGAGCTATCTATTTCTGTGCTTATTTCTCCTTCAACAACCAAAACAGGATTTGCATCTTTTAATTCAATTTCAACCATTTCCTTGCAAGCGCTAACTAAAAGGAATACAGGCAATATAAAAACAATTATTTTTTTCATAGTGGCGGGCTTACACATTAAAATTTAAAATTATAAGTAATAGAAGGCACAAAAGTAAAGAGGTACCATTTGTAAATTACAGGTACATTATCCAGGGTATCGTAGCTCAGGGTAAAAGCATTTTTTCGACCGTACAGGTTATAAAGTGAGAATACCCAATCGCTTTCGTTTTTGTGCACTTTACCCGGTTTTTTCTTTCTAGATAAGGTTAGCGAGATATCTGCCCGGTGATAGGCAGGGAATCTAGCATTGTTTCTATCACCATAAAAAATGGATGGCTGTGTACCTCCAAATAATTGATATTTTTGAGAGGCCTGGGTAAATGCTTCTCCGGTAGCATAAATAAAATTACCAGAAACGCTTATACGCTCAGAAATTTGTTGGTTTAATACAAGTGTGAGGTAGTGTGTTCTATCGAACCTAAAAGCATACCATTGGTTATTATTTACATTATCTGCCTGTCTTTCACTTTTTGAGATGGTATAACCAATCCAACCGGTAGTTTTACCAGCTTGTTTTCTAGCAAAAAATTCTATTCCATAAGCCCTTCCTTGACCTGCTACAATTTGCCCTTCGATAGCCTCATTAAACTGAATATCTGCTCCATTTCTTAGTTCTAAGGTATTGCTCATTTTTTTGTAATAAGCCTCAGCTGAAAATTCGATGGTATTGTCTCTAAAGTTTTTAAAATACCCGAGCGCAACTTGATCTGCCATTTGTGGTTTGATATAATTATCTGTTGGTGTCCAAAACTCTTGCCCTGTAGAGGCTGTAATATTTTGCACAAGATGCATGTATTGGAACATTCTGTTATAGGATGCTTTAATTGAGCTACTTGCATTTATTAAATAGCTCATGTTTATGCGCGGTTCAAAACCAACATTTGTATGATAGATTTCTCCACTTTTATAATTGGTATATGGATTATTGGGGTCTTTTAAACTCTCCTTTACAAAGCCATTTTCTATATAGGTAGGAGAGCCATTTACATAATTAATTTTTCTTCCGGCGCCAAGGTTAGAAAACACTGAAATGCGTGCACCATATTCTGCACTTAGTCTGCTGCCAAACCGATAGGAATGGGTGGCATATAAATCTTGTTGAATGGCGCGTTTTTTAGGGAGCAGGTCTGTGGTGAAAATTGAGTTTTGTGTGATTGGGTCTATTCTACCCGGTAGGAAAACATAATTACTGAGTTTTACGCCAAATTTGAAGCTGCTTTTTGTTGAAACAAAATAGCTACCATCAATCTTAAGGTTCAAATCATCAATGTAATTGCTACGTCTAAAGTTTAAATTATCGCTTAAGTTTATGTCGAAATTATAGCCATATCTGCTGTAAACAAGACTGGTATTGATAAAGAATTTGCTGTTTACAACATGATTCCAACGAAGGGTTCCGGTGCTGTTTCCCCAGCCAAATCCTGCAAATCCTGAGAAGCCCAATACATCTTGTCCAAAATATCCTGAAAGATACAGTTTGTTTCTGTCGTTAAGGGTATAGTTTAACTTTATATTTAAATCTCCAAAATAGGCTTTAACCGCATCTAATTGAGATGATAGTGGGAAGAAAACATCAAAATAACTTCTTCGGCCAGATAGTAAGAAAGACGATTTATCTTTAATAATAGGAGCTTCTATGGTAAGGCGAGAAGATAGCACGCCAATACCGCCAGAGACACCTAGCTTCTTGCTATTTCCATCCTTCATATGAACATCTAGCACACTGGCTAATCTTCCTCCAAATTGCGCAGGAATGCCCCCTTTGTAAATCTCAAAATCTTTGATAGCATCCCCATTAAAAGTTGAGAAAAACCCTAAAACATGAGATGGATTATAAACTACTGCCTCATCTAGTTGAACTAAGTTGTGGTCTATGTTTCCGCCACGAACGATAAAGTTTGTGCTACCATCTCCGGCAGCTTGAACACCCGGCAATAATTGAATGGCTTTGATGATATCAACTTCTCCTAGCAAAATGGGAATTTTTTTAACCTGTTTGACATCAATTTTTACCACACTCATTTTGTTTTGAGTGACATTATCATTGTTTAACCTGTCTGATTTTATCAAAACCTCATTAAGCTGCTTTTTAGACTCGGTTAATTCAATGTTTAAATCAATGTTTTTGTTTAAATTAATGCTTTTCTTTTGTACATCAAAACCTATGTATGAATATTCTAATTCGTAATTTCCGGCAGGCAAAGTGAGCGAGTAAAAGCCGTAAGAGTTGGTGGCAGTTCCAGATTTTAATGAAGGTGCGGCAATGCTTACTCCAATAAGCTCTTCACCATTTTTAGCATCTGTAACTTTTCCACTAATGGTAAATTTTTGCTGGGCATATAGCTTGTTTATAAAAACAATCCATATGAATAGAAATACAAATTTTTTCAAAGGTTTACTGATTGATAAATTGGCTTCAAAGCTACTAAGTAATTTTAAATCCAAGTAATTGAACCCTAAAAAACACAAAATGTTTGAAAAGCGGCAATTGAAAAGCTTGAGCGGTATGCTTAAAATGCACTATTAAATACCTTCCTTATTTAATAAACTATGTTTTTTGCCGAAAGTAAAATAAATAAATAAGCCTAATACAAGCCAAATGCTGAAGCCAATCCAATTGCTTAACCCGAGCTCGGTCATTAAATAAAAATTGCTACATAAACCTAATACTGGGATCAAAGAATAGTTGCGCAAATAGCTAAAAACAGAAATACCAAGGCATAAGATTAGGAAGGAGAGCATGGGGATTTGTTGCCAAAAATTGTTGAATTTAAAAAAGCCAATAAAAGCATCCGTTTGAAAAACGGCAACTGCGGCTATTGAAATAAAACAAAGCATGGGAACATAATATTTGCCATTTATATAAGGAACCCTAAAGCCTGTGTGATATTCACTTTTGTGGCTTTCCATCCTTATAACACCAGCATTTACAAGAACAAAGGCAAATAAGGTTCCAATACTTGAGAGGTCTGTTACTTCTTTTAGGTTCATAAATAAGGCTGGTACTGCTACCAGAATTCCTGTAATAATGGTTGCAAACCAAGGTGTTTTGTATTTGGGGTGAATGGCACTAAATTTTTTAGGAAGCAATCCGTCTCGGCTCATGCTCATCCAAATTCTAGGTTGGCCGTTCTGGAAAACTAGTAATACACTTGCCATGGCAATGACAGCAGAAACTGCCACTATACCATGCATCCAACTTAGGTTTACTTTTTCGAAAACAAAGGCAAGCGGATCTCCAACGCCTAGTTCTTTGTAACTTACCATGCCAGTTAAAACAAGGGCAATGGCGATATATAAGATGGTACAAATAACTAGCGAGGCAATCATGCTTTTAGGCAAATCTTTTCTTGGGTTTTTACATTCTTCCGCAGTAGTTGCCAGCGCATCAAATCCGATATATGCAAAAAATACCGAAGACACCCCTTTTAAAATACCGCCTAGGCCATTAGGTGCAAACGGACTCCAATTATTCGGATTTACATAAAATGCACCTACCACAATTACTAAAACCACTACAATTAGCTTAAGGCCTACCATCATGTTGGAGGCGTTCTTAGTTTCTTTTACTCCTCTGTATATTAACATGGTAATAGCTAAAACAATAGCCAATGCAGGCAAATCTGCAATAAGTTTAAAACCCAGCAAGTTGGGTGCCTGTTGCCAAGCATGATAAGCCTCTGTTTGAATAACACTGAGTGACTCGCCCTTACTAATTAGCTGTAATGCTTCATTAAATCCTCTTTGAGCAGATAGGTAATCCATGCTAAAGTATTCTGGAATAATCCATCCTAAACCGGCCATTAAGCCCGTAAAATAGTCGCTCCAACTAATGGCTACTACAATGTTTCCTATGGCATATTCAACAATGAGCGCCCAGCCAATAATCCAAGCAATTACTTCTCCAAAAGCAGCATAAGCGTATGTATAGGCACTACCGCTAATGGGTATCACAGAGGCAAATTCTGCATAGGCCATGGCAGAAAATCCGCAAGCTATGGCAGTAAAAATAAACAGCGTAACTACTGCTGGCCCTCCATTAAAACTAGCATTGCCAATGGTACTAAAAATACCAGCACCAATAATAGCCGCAATACCCATAGCTGTTAAGTCTTTAAGGCCTAAAGTTTTGCTTAATTGATGTTCATTGGTTTCCACATTTTTGTGATCAGACAAAATGCGGTCTATGGTTTTTCTACGAAAAATAGCGTTTAGTGACAAGGTTGTAGTGTTTATTCAAACCTAAGGTATGCAAATGAAATTTGCAAGACTTAACTAAATATGCGTTTCTATATAATCTATAAGCGCATGGATGCATTTAATGTGTATTTCTTGAGCTCTGTCTGCATAAGGACTATGAGGTGCTCTAATTTCAACGTCGCAAAGTTTAGCCATTTGTCCGCCGTCTTTACCACTTAGGGCTACTATTTTCATTCCTTTTTGGCGGGCAACTTCCATGGCTTTGATTACATTTCTACTATTACCACTCGTAGAAATGGCCATCAATACGTCTCCGCTATTACCAATGGCTTCGAGGTATCTGCTAAACACAAAATCGTATCCATAATCATTACCTACACAAGCTATATGACTGGCATCGCTGATAGAAATGGCAGGAATGGCTTTTCTATCGTTGCGATATTTTCCAGTAAGTTCTTCGGCAAAATGCATGGCATCGCACATGCTTCCACCATTACCGCAGCTAATAATTTTATGTCCGGTATTTACAGCTTCCACCATTAGTTTTCCGGCATTTTCTATGGCCAAAAAATTGGCTTCATTGCTAATAAATTGCGCAAGAATATCTTGTGCTTCTGTAAAATGCGATTGAATAGAACTCATGGTATTATTGGGCATTTTGGGCGCTAAAATTTTGCTTTCCGGCATCTAAAAACTTCACAAAGTTTTCTACTTTTAAATCGTAGGCTTTGGGTTCGGCCAATACTTTTTCGTTGGCATCTATGAGCACATAATAGGGTTGTGCATTGGCTTTGTATTTGCTAATTTGTAAATCGGCATTTTGTTTTCCAATGGTTTTTTTCTCTTTGCCATCGTAAGTGCTGGTATACCATTCGTTGGCAGGTAATTCTGTTTTATCGTCTACGTATAAAGCGAGCACTACATAATCGTTGTGCAGGCGTTTTAATACCTCGGAATCTGACCATACATTGGCTTCCATTTCTCTGCAGTTTACGCAGCCATGTCCGGTAAAGTCTATGAAAAGGGGTTTGTTTACTTTTTTTGCGTAGGCTAAGGCTTGTTTGTAATCGAAAAAGCCATTTAACTCATGCGGCAAATGAAACAAATTATTGAACCTCACTTCGCCCAAATCGCTTTTGGTTTCTGAGTGGTTTTGGTTCGAACCGCCTTTTGATTTGCTTAAATCAAAATCGAGGGTTTCTTGCGGAGGCAAATAGCCTGATAATGCTTTTAAAGGTGCGCCAAATAAGCCGGGAACGAGGTATAATACAAAGGTAAAAGTAGCAATGGCCAGCACCAAGCGAGGTACACTTAGGTATGGCATATCGCTATCGTGACTAAACTTTAATTTACCTAATAAATACATGCCTAATAAGAAGAAAATAACTATCCAGATGGCAATATAAACTTCGCGGTCTAGTAATCCCCAGTGGTAGGTTTGATCTGGAATGGATAAAAATTTGAAGGCAAAGGCCAGCTCTAAAAAGCCTAAAACCACTTTTACTGAGTTTAACCATCCGCCAGATTTTGGTAAGTTTTGTATCCACGATGGGAAAATAGCAAACAAGGTAAAAGGTGCGGCCAAGCCAGCGCCAAATGCAGCCATTCCTAAGAGGGGTTTCACAAAATTTCCGCCTACAGCTTCAATTAATAAAGAACCAACGATGGGTCCGGTACAGCTAAAAGATACTAAAACAAGGGTAAACGCCATAAAGAAAATACCCATAAAATTGCCCATGCTGCTTTTAGAATCTACCGAATTTACAAATTTATGTGGAAGGGTAATTTCGAACATTCCTAAGAATGAAGCGGCAAAAACGATAAAAATAACAAAGAATAAAACATTAGGCACCCAATGTGTGCTGAGCCAATTTCCGAAATCTGCCCCTAAACCAAAGAAGGCAAAAATTAATCCCAGTGAAGCATAAATACCCACGATACTCAAACCAAAACCAAAAGCTCTTTTAAGCGCTAAGGCGCGGGTTTCGCTGCGTTTGGTAAAGAACGTTACTGTCATGGGTAACATTGGAAATACACACGGAGTTATTACCGCAACCAGACCACCTAAAAAGGCAAATATTAAAAAGGCAATCATGCCTTCTTGCTTGCCGCCACTAACATCTCCGCCAAAGTCTTGAGTTACAGTTGTGCTGCTACTATCTTTATTTTCTGAGCTGACATTTACGGTTTCAACGCTGGCAACAGGCGTATTTTCTTTAACAGGTGTTTCTTCTATTTTTTCGGGCTGAACCGAGGATGTGTTTTCTGCAGTTTGACCTTTTACTTTAACCTTATTGGAGAAGTCAAAATCGGTATCAAACAATACACACATACCGGTAACTTGCGAGCAAATTTGGTATTCTACATTGAACTTTAACTGGGGATTGGCCTGTAATATTTTTACTTTTTGCCTAAACTCTGCTACTCCTTCGAATGTAGAAACTTCGCCTCCAAAAACATCATCAAAATGTTTGTGACTGCCCACGGGTTTTACGTTTCCAAGCAGCTGGTAACTTGGGTGTTTGGCAAACTCAAAATGGGCAACCACCGGACCAACATCTTCGCTAAAATCTGAAGAATACATGTACCAATCTTTCTGTATTTTGGTACGCATAATAAGCTCTACCTCATCGCCAATGTTTACTTCGCTTTTGCTGCTTTTACTTTCCCAGGTGGGTTTTTGTTGTATTTGTGCCCAGCCAAGTAAAGGGTATAATCCCAGTAAAATAATAAGTGTAGCAGTATTTTTGAAAGTATGCATAATTCAATTTTTAAAGCATTTAACGAATACATAAGGGGCTTTAGCCTTCATACCTTGTTAATATTCTTAAGTTGCGAATTTAGGATTTGCAATTTAGAAAGCAAGTAACTGTAGTTACATTGCATATAAATCTATACAATCATAGAAATATGTGGGCAATGGGGCGCAGGCATAAAATATTGAAAACGTACTTTTGTGATATTATCATGAGAAAACTGCCATTCATATTATTTATCTTTTTTAGTAGCCTGCAAGTTTTGGCTCAAACAGATTCTGTTATTGTTATCCCTAAAATGACAGTCATACAATACATTAATCAGTATAGTGCTTTTGCAGTGGATGAAATGTATAGAAGTAAAATACCGGCATCCATTACTTTGGCTCAGGGGATCTTAGAAAGCGGCAATGGTAATAGCAGGTTAGCGCGAGAAGCCAATAACCATTTTGGCATTAAGTGTAAAAACACTTGGAAAGGCAAAACCATGTACGAAGACGATGATGCGCCGCAAGAATGTTTTAGAAAATATGACGCCGTGATTGATAGCTACCGCGATCATTCTGATTTTTTAATGAAGAATACCCGATATGCTTTTTTGTTTGACTTAGAGCCTACCGATTATAAATCGTGGGCACATGGTTTAAAAAAGGCAGGTTATGCTACTAATCCGCAATACGCAGACTTGTTGATTACCTTTATTGAACGACATAAATTAGATAAATTTGATGGAGTAAAATTGAGTGAGGAAGAAGACAGAGAGTTAAAAGAAGAGAAGGCAGAAATAGTGAAGAGTTATGGCAAAGAATTTATCAATAATGGGGTGCCAGGAATTAGGGCAAAAAAAGGTGAAAGCTTTGCCGAAATTGCTTTAGATTATGACTTAAAAGTGCATCAATTATATAGATTTAATGATTTGGGAAAAGAAGTTAATTGTAAAGAGGGCGATACCATTTATTTGAAAGCCAAAAAGACCAAATCAGATTCCTTATACCATACAGTTGCTTTGGGTCAAACCATGTTTTGGATTAGCCAGCGTTATGCAGTTAGATTAGATAAGTTGATGGAGAGGAACCTATTAAAGAATGCCCAGGAACCAGCAGTAGGAGAGCAAATTTATTTAAGAAACAAAAGAGAGCTTGCTCCAAAATTATTTGCACCCTCACCTTATGAGGTACTTGTTTTGGAGTCAATAAAGCAAGATTCTGTTTTAATTGATACCTTATACAACCAAAAAGTGTATGATAATGTAAAAACAAATATTGAAACCCAAAAGCCAGTAGAAGTTGAAACAATAGATAGTCTGCATGAGTTTAAAGAAAATTTGAGCTTTTTTCATACGGTTCAATCTGGTGAAACCTTGTATAGCATTGGAAAAAAATATAGTGTTAGGGTAGATGCCATTCAATATTTGAATTTATTAGAAGGCTTAAGTATTTCAGTTGGGCAAAGATTAATCATTAACCCAGCCATAACCAGTGCAGACACAAAGGATCCGCAATCTACACCGGGATTACATGTGGTTAGACAAGGAGAAACGCTGTTTTCCATTGCAAAACAATATGGATTAAAAACAGCTGATATTATGGCAACGAATGATTTGATTACAGATCAAGTAGCTATTGGCCAAAAATTAGTTATTGTGAAGCCTATTCAGAAATAGTTTTAGTTGGATCAGACCAATTGCAACCATTTTTGATTTTTTTACATCAAATATTTTTGTAAACTTGTAATTCCTTTTTGAAATAAAAAATTGGAAAAATTGAATAGTATGAAAAAATTAGTACTTGTTTGTAGCGTTGTATTATTTTCAATGAGTGCATTTGCTCAGTTGAGATTTGGTTTTAATAACCCATTAAATTATGATAACTGGAATGTGAATGACACAGCTGCTGGAGTTGAGTTGGTTGTTTGGACACCCAATAATGATACCTTAAGATTTAATGTTGGCGCAGATGTTACGGCGGTTGATGGAAATGCTAGAAATGGTATTGAGTTTAATTTTCAGCCTCAAAAATGGTGGTTTGCCCCAGGAACAAATATTTATGATACATCCAATAAGAAGGTTTTAAAATATAATATTACTCCAAATTCTACTTTTTTTGGGGAGAAAGATTTTTACATCCTACTTTCAAACTATGAAGGCATTACTGCCTCACAATTGATGTATCAGAGAAATATGATGCGGGTAATTATTGATTATGATGGAACAAACGTTGGCATTAAGCGATTAGAAAGAAGTACCTATAGATTATTTCCAGTTCCAGTAACAAATGTATTGCACATAGAAGGCGCTAATCCAAGCACTTTTAAGGTGCTAGATTTATCTGGAAGAGAGGCTTTGCAGGGTAATGTTTTAAACAATGCCATAGAGCTTAGCAGTTTACAAAATGGTTTATACGTCTTGTATGCAGAAACCGACAATGGAATGATTGTACAAAAGTTTTCTAAGCATTAAAAAACTGATTAGCCAAAATTTATTTCTGTACTATCACCAATATTTAGGCTCTGACTCATCCCTTTGAGTAAGGCATCATTTCCAATTAGTGATCGGTGTAGGATGGTGAATTCTATTTGTGCGTAAGGGCCAATAATGGAGTCGCAAATGGT